>JAWOHQ010000331.1:0-16983 GCA_046485105.1 Candidatus Competibacteraceae bacterium
GCAGGTTCTGCACGGGATCGTAGGGATCCCGAACCCCGAACCGTTCGGCGGTCGCGGGGATCAGTTGCATCAGTCCTTGGGCGTTCTTGATGGAACGGGCCTGGGGGTTGAAAGCGGACTCCGCCTCGATCACCGCCAGCACCAGTTCGGGATGGAGCCCGTAAGTCGGCGCCATTTGCTCGACCAATGCCTCGACCTTGGCCCGCTCCGGCGACGAAGAACCGCGCCGGACCCCACGGACCCATTGCTGGCGAGTTGGATCCACCGGCTCCGCGCAGCTCGCCGGCTTCTTCTTGGCCGGATCGTCCACCCGCGCCAGCATGCGTTGGGCCGGCGCATCGCCCTGAGCCGCCGCCAGCCGAAACCACGCCGCCGCCTTGGTATCGTCGTGCTCCACGCCGCGGCCGTTGGCGTAGATCCAGCCGAGTTGATACTGGGCCATGGCGTGCCCGCGGCGGGCCGCGGCGCAGTACAGTTGCAGCGCCCGACCGTAATCCTGGGGGACGCCCTCGCCATGTTCGTAACGCTGCGCCCATTCCGCCTGACTGGCCGGCGGTTCCTCGAGCAGCCTGAGCCAGTCTGGCGTGGCCCCAGCCCCCTGCGCGCTGGCGCAGCACGCGCCCAGCATCCAGAGGCCCAGATAATTCCGAAACCGCATTCCGCTGTCCTCCTTAATCGTAAACATCGTAAACATTGATGGCCGCGCCCCAGGTTCATCCGAATTTTTACAAAAAAATGACGACTTCGGCATGAGAAATCCCCGACCTTACTGTAATCTTATTCGTTTCCAACAAATTGCTTGAACACAATAAGACCATCTACCCAGTCCCAACGACAGGAGGCCACATCATGAGCTACACCACCGAGTCCATCCGCAATATCGCTCTCGTCGGGCATGGCGCGGCTGGAAAAACCACCCTGGTGGAATCCATCCTGCACCATGCCGGCAAGCTCCCCGTCCCCGGCGCCGTGGAAAAGGGCAATACGGTCTGCGACTTCGATCCCCAGGAAAAGGCGCACCAGCATTCGCTGGACTCCGCCCTGGTCAACCTGGACTACCAGGATGCCCATATCAACCTGATCGATACCCCTGGATTTCCGGACTTTCTCGGCCAAGCCATCGCCGTGCTGCCGGCGGTGGAAACGGTAGCAGTGGTGATCAACGCCCAAACCGGCATTGAAGCCGTCACCCAACGGATGATGGAGCGCGCCGCCGAACGGCGGCAGTGCCGGATAATTATTATTAGCAAGATCGATGCCGAAAACATCGATTTACCCGGCCTACTGGAGCAGATTCAAGACAGCTTCGGCCGGGAATGCCTGCCGATCAATCTGCCGGCCAACAACGCCGCCAGCGTCGTGGACTGTTTCTTCAATCCCGCTGGGGATAGCGACTTTTCCAGCGTCGCCGCCGCCCATTCCGCCCTGATCGATCAAGTGGTCGAGATGGACGAAGACTTGATGGCCCTATACCTCGAACAGGGCGAGGATCTACAACCGGACCAACTGCATGCTCCGTTCGAGACCGCGCTGCGGGAAGGCCACCTGATCCCGATCTGCTTCGTCTCGGCCCGCACTGGCGCCGGCGTTAAGGAACTGCTGGAGATTATGGTCCGGCTGCTGCCCAATCCGACCGAGGGCAACCCCGAACCGCTTTTGAAGGGCCAGGGAGAAGCGCCCGAGGCTCTCCACGCCGTTCCCGATCCGCGGCAGCACGCGGTGGCGCATGTGTTCAAGGTGCTGATCGATCCGTTTATCGGCAAGTTGGGCATCTTTCGCATCCACCAGGGAACCATCACCAAGGACAGCCAGTTGTTTATCGGCGACGGCCGCAAGCCGTTCAAGGTCGGGCATCTGTTTCATCTCCACGGCAAGGAACATCCCGAAATCGCGACCGGCATTCCCGGCGACCTTTGCGCGGTGGCCAAGGTGGACGAGATCCATCGCGATGTGGTGCTCCACGACTCCCACGATGAGGATGAGATTCACCTGCGGCCACTCCGCTTCCCCACTCCGCTGTTCGGCCTGGCCATTCGCGCCGCCACCCGCGGTGACGAGCAGAAGCTGTCCGATACCGTACACAAACTGTTGGAGGAAGATCCCTGTCTGGCGCTGGAGCACAATACCCACACCAAGGAAACCGTGCTGCGCGGCCTGAGCGATCTACACCTGCGCATTACCCTGGAAAAAATGCAGCAGCGTTACAACCTGCAAGTTGAAACCAAACCACCCAAAATCGCCTATAAGGAAACCATCAGCCAAGCCGCCGACGGTCACCACCGCCACAAGAAGCAAACCGGCGGCGCCGGACAGTTTGGAGAAGTGTTCCTGCGGGTCGAACCCCTGCCGCGCGACGCCGGTTTCGAGTTCGCCAGCGAAGTGGTCGGCGGCGCCATTCCCACCTCGCTCCTGCCGGCGGTGGAAAAAGGCATCCGCGAGGCGCTACAGGAAGGGGTGGTCGCCGGTTATCCGCTGCAAGACGTCCGCGCCGTCGCCACCGATGGCAAATACCATCCGGTCGACTCCAAGGAAATCGCCTTCGTTACGGCGGGCCGCGAGGCTTTCCTGGGTGCGGTCGCCAAGGCCAAACCGCTAGTTCTGGAACCGATCATCAATCTGGAAGTACGGGCGCCCGCCGACTGTGTCGGTTCGATCACCGGCGATCTGTCCAGCCGACGCGGCCGCATCGCCGGCACCGACGCCGGCCCGCGCGGATTGACGATCATCAACGCCCAGGTTCCGCTGGCGGAACTGGAGGGCTATGAGTCGCAGCTGAAGTCCATGACCGGCGGCCATGGTTCCTACAACATCGAACTGAGCCACTACGACCCGGTGCCCGGCGATATCCAGCAGAAACTGCACGCCGCTTATCGGCAGCCCCAGGATCATTAAGGTCGTCTGCGCAAGCCGGCTGAAAACCCGGCTTGCGCTATCCTGATATCCTTACTTCTGGACTCAGTTACAAAATTTGTACAAATAATCGACGGGCACTGCTTGACGTTGGCAAATATTTTGTATAAGTTCATCGGAAAGTTGTACAAAGCCTTTTCTTACCGCTGACATCATGAGGTGAGTTATGCGCAACACGATCCGCACCATCCGGAGCCTCGGCATTTATCTGCTGCCTGCCTCATCGCTCGCGGTCGCTGGCGCCCTGCTGCTCGGCTTGTTGTACTACCCCACTCCGGTCACGGTCCCCAGTACCCCATCCCAGCCCGTCGCCACGACCGGACAACCAGACCGGCAGGCTCGCGCCGATGCCCTGTTCGCGGCACTGCTGGCCGACGCCTTGCGCCAAATTCAGGACGAACAGGAAACCCAGGCGCGGACGCTACGGTATCAGTACGAGGATGGCCTCTCATCCGGTGAAGCCCCGGTGATGCTGTGGACAGCGCCGCCACTGACGATGGACGCTGATTGTGACGCAGGCCATCCCACTCTGATTCAACTGTAGCGGCGCCTGTCTCCGCCCCGGTTCGGCCTGTGTCGTTCCGGGACTTTCCTGGAAAAATCCTCACGGCTCTTGCCAAGCCTGCTGACAGGCTCGGCGCACGTCTTCGCCAAAACAGACCAGATAAACGATTTCTATCCGGTCATCGCTCGCCAGAAATTCCCTCACCTCCCGCACCGCGATCCACGCCGCTTCGTCCAGCGGGACGGATTAGCGGCATTGACAATCGCGTCCGCTGGCAAATGGGTAATATCGCTGGCCACGATCTCGATACGATGGCTATTCGGGTTCATGGCAAACCTCCCACTAAATCTCCACCATCTCGAAATCATCCTTGGTCGCGCCGCATTCCGGACAGGTCCAAGCCAGAGGCACGTCGTCCCAGCGCGTGCCGGGTGCGATGCCGTCGTCGGGCCAGCCTTTTTCCTCATCATAAATAAATCCGCAAATCAAGCACATGTATTTTTTCATTAGGGTTCTCAATGTCCAGTTACAGTCGTTTCGCCACGGGTTGGTCAAAAACCTCATGGGTTAGTCAAAAACCATTGTCCCACGCCAGCGCGTCCTGAAAAACCCACGTTATTTGTTAGAATCCAAAAACCCGACAACGCTTTTTCCACGTCCAGGAGCCCGACCTGATGCCGCCCGCCTTTCCTTCCATCCCCGTGGTGATGACCTTGGCCGGCAACGACCCCTGCGGCGGGGCCGGACTCGCGGCCGACATCGAAACGCTGGTCAGCCTGGGCTGCCATCCGGCGCCGGTGGTCACTGCCCTGACCGTGCAGGATACCCATAATGTCAAAGCCCTGTTGCCGGTCAGCCCGGACCACATCATCGCCCAAGCCGAAGCGGTGTTGGCGGATGTCCGGGTCGCGGTCTTCAAAATCGGCGTGATCGGCACCGCCGACAACGCCGCCGCCCTGCACGACTTGCTGCGCGCGCATCCGGGAATCCCGGTGGTGCTCGATCCGGTGCTGGCGGCTGGGGGCGGCGCGGAACTGGCCAGCCAGGCGCTCGTCGAGGCCATCCAGACCTTGCTGCTGCCCCTGACCACCTTATTGACGCCCAATAGCAGCGAGGCCCGCCGACTGGCGCCGGAAGCCGATACCCTGGAAGCCTGCGCCATGGCCCTGCTGGCGCGCGGGTGTCAGTATGTCCTGATCACCGGCGGTCACGAAGCGACCCCCGAAGTGATCAACACGCTGTACGGCAACAACCGCTTGCTGGAAACCCACCGCTGGCCGCGCTTGCCGGATGCCTACCACGGTTCCGGCTGTACGCTGGCCGCCGCCATCGCCGGGCTGCTGGCCCAAGGGGGGGAATTCCAGGCGGATCTACTGCATTCAGCGATCCATCGGGCCCAGGATTACACGTGGCGTTCCCTGCAAGCCAGCTACCGGGCCGGCGGCGGGCAACGGCTGCCCAATCGGCTGTTCTGGATCCACCATTCTCGTCGGGATGACTAACCATGCCAAAACCTATCTGCCGCGGCTTGTACGCCATCACCGACGCCGCGTTGCTTCCCGAAGACCCACGCCTGATCGTCGCGGTCGAACGGGCGATGATGGGCGGCGCCCGGCTGATTCAATACCGCGATAAAAGCGCCGACGCCGCGCGGCGACTGGCGCGGGCGCGGGCCTTGAGCACCTTGTGCCAGCGGTACGAGATACCGCTCATCGTGAACGACGATGTAGAACTGGCCGTCGCGGTCGGCGCGGCGGGCGTCCACATCGGCCGGGATGATCCGGACCTGGCCAGCGCCCGCGCCCGTTTGGGTGAAACCGCGCTGATCGGCGTATCCTGCTACGATCGACTGGATTTGGCGCTGGCCGCCGAACGGGCCGGAGCCGACCACGTGGCGTTTGGCGCGTTCTTCCCGTCGCCCACCAAGCCTACCGAGATCCGCGCGTCCGTCGATCTGCTGAGGAAAGCGCGCGCGGCCCTGCGCATCCCCATCGTCGCCATCGGCGGCATTACTCCGGACAATGCGCCGTTGCTGCTGGAAGCCGGCGCCGACGCGCTGGCGGTGGTCAGCGGAGTGTTCGGTCAGCCCGATATCCAGGCGGCCGCCCGGCGCTATGCCGCTCTGTTCGCTGGAGGAATCCCGTCATGACCCGTTCCGAAACCCTGTTTGCCGAAGCCCAAAACTACATCCCCGGCGGCGTCAACTCGCCCGTGCGCGCCTTTCGCGGCGTCGGCGGCACGCCCATTTTCTTCAAACGCGGCGAGGGCGCCTACCTGCACGATGAGGATGATCGTCGTTACCTCGACTACGTCGGTTCCTGGGGACCGATGATCGTCGGCCACGCCCACCCGGCGGTGGTCCGCGCCGTGCGGGAAGTCGTCGGCCGGGGGCTGAGCTTCGGCGCGCCCACCGAGATCGAAACCGTGATGGCCGCCCGGATTCAGGAGCTGATGCCATCCATGGAACGGGTGCGGATGTGCAACTCCGGCACCGAGGCGACCATGAGCGCCATCCGCCTGGCGCGCGGCTTCACCGGGCGCAACAAAATCGTCAAGTTCGAGGGTTGCTACCACGGCCACTCCGACTCGCTGCTCATCAAGGCCGGCTCCGGGGCGCTGACCCTCGGAGTGCCCACCTCGCCCGGAGTGCCGGCGGCGCTGGCGGCGTATACCGTGACCCTGACTTACAACGACCCGTTACAAGTCCGGCAGGTGTTTGCGGAGATCGGTGAGGAAATCGCCGCAATCATCGTCGAACCGGTGGCCGGGAACATGAACTGCATTCCTCCGATGCCTGGCTTTCTGGCCGGGTTGCGCCAGCTTTGCGACCGTTATGGCAGCATGCTGATTTTCGACGAGGTGATGACCGGTTTCCGGGTGGCGCGAGGCGGCGCGCAGGAGTTGTACGACGTCAAACCGGACTTGACGACGCTCGGCAAGATCATCGGCGGCGGGATGCCGGTCGGCGCGTTCGGCGGTCGGCGGGCGATCATGGAACAACTGGCCCCGCTGGGGCCGATCTATCAGGCCGGTACGCTGTCGGGCAATCCGGTAGCGATGACGGCGGGTCTGGTGACTCTGGACCTGATTTCCGCGCCGGATTTCCATGCCCGACTCGCCGCCAAAACCCAACGGCTGAGCGAGGAACTGACGGCGGCGGCCTATGAAAACGGGGTAGCGTTGACCACGAATCACGTCGGTGGGATGTTCGGGATCTTCTTTACGACAAAAACGGTCACGACTTACGCTCAGGCGGTAGCCTGCGACATCGAGCGGTTCAAGAGGTTTTTCCACGGCATGTTGGCGGAAGGTGTTTATCTGGCCCCGTCAGCGTTCGAGGCGGGCTTCATGTCCGCGGCGCATACCGAGGAAGACCTCGATGCGACTCTCGCCGCCGCCCGACGGGTATTCGTCCGCATCTGATTTCGGAGGATTGTCATGTCGCGAGTCGCCGATTGCCGAACTTTGGCGCGAATCGGTTATGAATTATCCGTCAACGCCGCAAATACCAGTTACCGAGTACGCCGACTACGCCCAAGCCGAGAAACAGCAGCAGCGTCCACCACGGCATGCTGAGTCCCAACAAGGTCCAGTCGATTTCAGCGCACTCCCCGGAACCGCTCAGCACCTCGCGAAGCGCCTCGACCAAGGGCAGGGTTTCCAGCATGTAGTCCAAGCCGGGGCCACAGAGCGGGACTTCCTCCGGCGGCAGGTTCTGCAACCAGACATGCCGGATCGCCACACCGGCGCCGACCGCCGCGGTGAGTCCCAGCAACACGCCGTACACTTTCGCGCCCCAACCCCGTGGGTTGTGCAGGACCGCCGCCAGGAACGCCAAACCGAGCGCGAACAGCGCCAAGCGTTGAAAAATGCACAGCGGGCAGGGTTCCAGACCGATCCCGTATTGCACGTAATAGGCAAAGCCCAAACCGCCGAGACAGATCAGGAAGCCCCCGCCGTTCAAAGCCCGGCGGGACCGCCAGAACTCATGCGACGCCCCGGCGTCGCCCCCCTGTAAATCGTGCATGGCGCTCCCAGTGAAACCTTGTTGCGACCCTTCAGGCCGGATGCGTGACCCGGTCCGAATGACCCAGATTTCGTTCCGGCGCGACCCGGTCGCGAACCCGTTGCTTGACTTCCTTCGCCTCGGGAAACCGCCCTTCCCGCTGGCGCGACCAGATCAGCTCATCCCCGACCCGGATTTCAAAGATCCCGCCGGTACCAGGACACAAGGCCACTTCGCCCAACTCCGCCTCGAACGTGGTCAACAACTCCTGCGCCAGCCAGGCGGCGCGCAACAACCAGCGGCATTGCGTGCAATAGGTGATGCTCACCCGCGGCTTTGGTTCCATCGACTTTCCGCTCGCAGATTGTTGAGATAGGCGACTCCGCCCAGTTGGCGCATCTGTCGTTCGATCCAGCGCTGGCGGTTGAGAACGCGGGACGAAGGTCGATCCACCTGATAAATGGCCGGATTCGGCAGCACCGCCGCCAACCGCGCCGCCTCGCGGGCGGTCAATCGAGCGGCGGGCTTGTTGAAAAACCGCTGGCTGGCCGCTTCCACGCCGAAGGTGTGCTCACCGAACTCGGCGATGTTCAGATAAACCTCCAGAATCCGCTGCTTGGGCCAGAGCCATTCCAGCCACACCGTGAACCAGGCCTCCAGGCCCTTGCGAATCATGCTGCGCCCCGGCCACAGAAACAGATTCTTCGCCACCTGCTGGCTGATGGTGCTGGCGCCGCGCAATGGCCGGCCGGCTTGCCGGTCTCGCCATACCGCCTGAATAGCCGTGAAATCAAAGCCGGAGTGGTCGGGAAACCGCTGATCTTCCGCCGCGATCACCGCCAGCGCCGCATACGGGGAAATTTCCTCGAGGGGCGTCCACTGGTAACGAATCGCCATACCCTCCCCGGCCGACAGGGCCCGCACTCCGCTCTGGACCATGAAACTGGAGGTCGACGGCGGCGCCCAGCGCAACGCCAGCACCAACAGCACCGACGCCAGGGCGCTCGCCCAAAGCCCCATCCAAACCCCCCGGATGATCCGAACCCACCAGCGCCGCTTTGGCGACGGCGATGGCTCCGCCGCGGTTTGACGGCGACCACCGCGTCCGAACGGCCATGATTTCAGAAAATACCCCATGCGACCCCCGTAGCCATGGTCTCGCCCAACTCCTCGCAGGCTTGCAGGATCTCGGGCGTCAGTTCGCCGCGGGCGATGATCGGGTCGCAAACCGATTTGAGCGGATAGCCACGAGCGATGCGCTCGATGCTGGTCAGCGCCCCGGTTCCATCGTTGCCGGCGCTGACGAACACCGCATACGGCAGACCCTCGACCTGGCCCTGGGCGGGATAGTAGGTGCGATCCAGGAAGTTTTTCAGCGCGCCGGACATGTAACCGAAGTTTTCTGGAGTGCCCAGCAACAGGCCATGCGCCCACAGCAGGTCATCCAAACCCGCGCGCAAGGCCCTCCTCACCCGGGTTTCCACCTCCGGTACGCGCCGCGCGCCGCGCGACACCGCGCGCGCCATGGTCCGAGTATGGCCGGTCTGGGAATGGTAGACGATGAGCAAATGGCGGGCGGCGCTCATCGCGGAAATCCCAAAGACTACCTGGAGGCGCGGACCGCCACCTTGGTCGATACTGGCTTGGCGGCGGTCTTGGCGGTCGCCGAGCGGCCCGTATTGCCGGAGATCCGTTTGGTCGACTTGGTTGCCGTCTTGCCCGTCGCCGCCTTGGGGTTATTGACCTTGGCCACCGTCCTGGGAGTCGAGTTCGCTTTCACGGTCGCCGAGGTTCGGCTGGAGATTGGCTTGGCCACGACCGCCGAACGAGTGGCGGTCGCCTTTCGAGCCACGGGTTTTTGGTTGGCCGTAGCCACGGATCGAGCCCTCGTCGCGCGCGCCGCCGCTTTCGGCGTCACCACGGGAGCATGTCGAACCATGATCGGCTTGGGTTCGGGTCGCGCGGGGGGAGGCGCCAGCCCGTGGCGGGAGAATCCGTAGTCGAGCAGATTTTGGGTATCTCGCCAAAGCGTTTCACTATTAGGACTGTTAAGAACCACCACGATCAATCGGATACCGCCGCGCTCCACCTCGCCGACAAAGCAACGCCGGGCTTTTAGCGTATAACCGGTTTTGCCGCCACGCGCGCCCTCGTAGGACCCCAGTAACCGGTTGGTGCTCCGCACCGGCACCATCCGCCAGTCGCCGTACGGACCGCGCCCCGACTCGATCCGCAGGGCCGCGTTACGGGTGCGCACGATATCAGCGAACAGGGAATAGCGCATGGCATGGCGGAAAATCAGCGCCAAATCGTAGGCGGTTGAATAGTGTGCTTCATTGGGCAGACCATGTGGGTTGGCGAAATGACTGTTACGCGCCCCAATCTGCCAGGCTCTGGCGTTCATCAGCCCGGAAAACCCGTCAACCGACCCTCCCGCCGCTTCGGCCAGGGTCTCGGCGGCGTCATTGCCCGATTTCAGCATCAACCCATACAACAGATCTTGGGTCGAAACGACCTCGCCGGCCCGCAGTCCGATCCGGCTTGGAACGGTGCTGGCCGCCCCAGGACTGACCCGCACCCGGCTGTAGGGATGCAAGCGTTCCAACGCCACCACTGCGGTCAGCACCTTGGTGGTGCTGGCTGGCGGCAGGCGCAGATGCGGTTCCTTGGCGTACATGACTTGGCCCGTAACCGGATTCATCAGCATGGCGGCCCGGGCGGCAATTTCCGGTGGGGCATTCGCTCCCCATCCTTCTTGCGCCAGCACGGACCCGGCCGTTATCCATAACACCAAACCCGACAGCCAGAGTTGTGGCCACCCGAGGCGAAACAGACTGGAACTGGAAAATGTTCTCAACCACATGATTCTCAACCTCGTCGCTGTTTTGGGTGAACGTAAAAATCGCGGAGCCGGGAATGCGGGCCGGGGTATCATACCCGAAGCCTTCAATAAACTTAACCCAGTGAGCCAACCCGGGCTTGCCAGGTAATCACTCGCCATCTTCGGCCTTCACAAACAATAAATCCCACACGTCGTGTCCCAGACGCCGACCGCGCCGCTCGAATTTGGTGGGTGGCCGATGAACCGGACGTGGCGCAAACCCATTCCCGTCCGCCACATTCACCAGTTTGGGCGAATGGTTGAGCAGATCCAGAATGGCTCGGGCGTACTGTTCGCAATCGGTAGCCACCTGCAATTGCCCGGCAGGTTTCAGCTTGCGCGCCAGCAACGTCACAAACGGCGCTTGCATGAGACGGCGCTTGTGATGCCGGGTCTTGGGCCATGGATCGGGAAAGAAAATCTGGACGCGGTCCAAGCACTGGTCCGGCACTTGTCGCTCCAGCACGTCGACGGCATCGGCGCATATAACCCGAACATTGGTCAATCCCAGCGCCGCGACCCGCAGGAGCAAACGCCCGATACCAGGACGATGGACTTCAATCGCCAGATAGTCGCACTCTGGATGGGCCATCGCCATCGCCGCCAGCGACTCCCCATCCCCAAAACCGATCTCCATAACCAGTGGGGCCCGGCGACCAAACACCCTCTCGGACTCCAGTAGGGAGTGGCCGGCTTCGACACCGAATTGTCCCCACCACTCCGCCAGCGCCCGTTGTTGGGCGCGAGTCGTTCGACCCTCGCGACGGACAAAGCTGCGGATTCGCCGTGAAACGCTGACGTCAGTACTCAAATCATCTGAACCAGACATGGCTAAACATACTTTCAGGAAGGGATTATTGAAGGGATTGCGAATATTGAACGAAATCACTTACAATGGAAAACAGAGGTTCTAATCCTTGGACTTTGGGTAAAAACTTTAACGACGGTAAAAAATGACCATGACTAACACGCTCGAAGACTTCATCAGTTCTTCTTCCATAGAGCAACTCAGGGCGCTCATCGACCAAGCCGAAAGTTCCATCGAAGATAAGAAAATCGATGAAATTTACGCCATTCGCGAACGGTATTTTGAAATGGCCGCCTTGGTCGATATGACACCGGAAGGAATTTTGAGCTATTCCAGCCGCAAGCGCAGATCGTCTGGCAAACCGAAATACCGCAACCCTCATGACTACAATCAGACTTGGACCGGCCACGGCAAAAAGCCGGGCTGGATGAGGCAGGAACTCGACAACGGCGCGAGCATGGAAGATTTCCGCATTCCCGAATGACTTGGGCTTGGGAACCTTCTCGACCGTTCCTCCGGCATTCTTGCAACGGGTGTACTTTATCGCTAGAATCCTGACTCCGCCAGCTTGACTATTCAAGGGATGCGGAACGCTGCGGGTGTAGTTCAATGGTAGAACCTCAGCTTCCCAAGCTGATGGCGTGGGTTCGATTCCCATCACCCGCTCCAAGACCTCGGGGTTACGTTACGACGTAACCCTTTTTTGTTCTTGCCCCGGTTTCCCCGTAAATTCCCGCCTTCACTCCGGCGTTCGTTTGAACTGACGATCGGATTCACCTTGAACTCCCAGAGAGGAACCCGCCATGATTCATGTCGCGATCGCCGGGGCCGCCGGACGGATGGGCCGTCATCTTCTTGAGGCCTGCCAACAGGCCGGGGGGGTGTGCTGTACCGCGGCTTCGGAACATCCCGACAGTCCCTTCATAGGCGGCGATGCGGGCGAAGCAGCCGGTATCGGCCGGCTGGACATCCCCATCGTCGCCGATCTGGCGCCGTTGACCGACCGCTTCGAAATACTCATCGATTTTACTCGACCGTCGGCAACCCTGAAGCATCTGACGCTCTGTCAAGCCACTGGCAAGGCCATGGTCATCGGGGCTACCGGCTTTTCCGCCGAACAACGGACCGAGATCGCTCACGCCGCCGAACAGATCCCCATCGTGTTCGCGCCCAACATGAGCGTGGGCGTCAATCTCTGCTTCAAACTGCTGGAGCTGGCGGCCCAAGTGCTGGGGGATGGCGTGGATATCGAGATCATCGAAGCTCATCACCGCCACAAGGTGGACGCCCCTTCCGGCACCGCGCTGGCGATGGGGCAAATCATCGCCACCACCCTCGGCCGCAATCTGGAGCAGTGCGCCGTCCATGGCCGACACGGGGTCACCGGCGAGCGGAATTCCACCACCATCGGCTTTTCCACCATCCGCGCCGGCGATATCGTCGGCGAACATACCGTGCTGTTCGCCGACGCGGGCGAGCGCATTGAAATCACCCACCGCGCCTCCAGCCGGATGACCTTCGCCAAAGGGGCGGTGCGCGCCGCCGTCTGGCTGGCCGGCCGCGATACCGGGCTGTTCGACATGCGGGACGTACTCGGCCTGCGTTGAACGGCATCAAACCATCCGCGAAGAATACGGCTAGTGCTCCAACCGGACTGAATTGATGGATTGATGTAGGGTGGATAAGGCGCTTGCGCCGCATCCACCAACAAACCAGCAAGGTGGATGCGCTACGCTTATCCACCCTACCCTTCGATCCAGCTTGGTTGAAACACTAGAGCGATGCGGCGTGATTTGATAGACTCCGCGTCAGGTTAAGCACTTCACCTCGCTACTGCATCCAAGGAGCGGTCTTCACGCCGCTCCTTCATTATGCGTGTCCGTTTCGCGTCTGCTCTGGAGGCTCCCTTGAAGAAACCCGCGCTTCTGGCCCTGGAAGACGGCAGCCTGTTCCGGGGCGAATCCATCGGCGCCGACGGGCGCGCCCAGGGCGAAGTCGTTTTCAACACCTCGATGACCGGCTATCAGGAAATTCTGACCGATCCCTCCTATTGTCAGCAGATCATCACGCTCACCTACCCGCATATCGGTAACGTCGGAACCAACCGCGGGGATGAGGAAGCCCCCCGCATTCACGCCAGCGGGCTGGTGGTGCGGGATTACCCTAGGATGGCCAGCAATTGGCGCAACCAGCAACCGCTGGACCATTACCTTCGCGCGCGCGGCGTCGTGGCCATCGCCGGTATCGACACCCGCCGGCTGACGCGCATCCTGCGGGAAAAAGGCGCCCAGAACGGTTGTCTGCTGGCTGGCGATCCTCCGGACGCCGACCTGGCCCTGGAACGGGCTCGCGCGTTTCCCGGCCTCAAAGGCATGGATCTGGCTCAGGTCGTGAGCGTCTCCGCGCCCTACGATTGGACCGAGGGCGCCTGGCGCTTGGCCGGCAACGATTTTCCAACGCTCGAGACCGACCGCTATCACGTCGTCGCCTACGACTATGGGATCAAACGCAACATCCTGCGGATGCTCGCCGATCGAGGTTGCCGGCTCACCGTGGTTCCCGCGCGGATGCCGGCTGGCGAAGTCATGCGGCTGAATCCCGATGGGGTGTTCCTGTCCAATGGTCCCGGCGATCCCGAACCCTGCGACTACGCCATCGCCGCCATCCGCGAGTTGCTGGATCTCGGCATTCCGCTGTTCGGCATCTGTCTCGGCCACCAGTTGCTGGGACTGGCCAGCGGCGCGCGCACCGTCAAGATGAAATTCGGCCATCATGGCGGCAATCACCCGGTCCTCGATCTGGAGAGCGGCCGGGTGATGATCAGCAGCCAGAATCACGGCTTCGCGGTGGACGAGGCCACGCTGCCCGCCACGCTGCGCACCACCCACCGCTCACTGTTCGATGGGTCGCTGCAAGGCATCGCCCGCCTCGACCGGCCGGCCTTCGGCTTCCAGGGCCACCCCGAGGCCAGCCCCGGCCCGCACGACGTGGCCCCGCTGTTCGACCGCTTCATCACGCTCATGGCGACGCAGGCTGGCCGTTCCTAGCACCGCGTCCGGTTTCGTTTCCCCTTCGCGCGGCTTGTCGCCCGCCAGGTAGAGTCATGCCCAAGCGTACCGATTTACAAAGTATCCTGATCATCGGCGCCGGTCCCATCGTGATCGGCCAAGCTTGTGAGTTCGACTATTCGGGCGCCCAAGCCTGCAAGGCGCTGCGGGAAGAGGGTTACCGGGTGATCCTGGTCAACTCCAATCCCGCCACGATCATGACCGATCCGAACATGGCCGACGCCGTGTACATCGAGCCGATCCACTGGCAAACCGTGGCCCGCGTTATCGCCCGCGAGCGGCCCGACGCCCTGCTGCCGACCATGGGCGGGCAGACCGCGCTGAATTGCGGGCTGGACCTAGTGCGCCACGGGGTGCTGGACCAGTACGCCGTGGAAATGATCGGCGCGTCCCCCGACGCCATCGACATGGCCGAGGATCGCGAACGCTTCCGCCGGGCCATGCACGAGATCGGCCTGGCCACCCCGCGCTCGGTGATCGCCCACACGGTGGAGGAGGCGCTGGCCCAACACCACGAGATCGGATTCCCCAGCATTATCCGACCCTCCTTTACCCTGGGCGGCAGCGGCGGCGGCATCGCCTATAACCGCGAGGAGTTGGTGGAGATCCTGGAGCGCGGCCTGGACCTGTCGCCGGTCAGCGAAGTCTTGATCGAGGAATCGGTGCTCGGCTGGAAGGAATTCGAGATGGAGGTGGTGCGCGACCGCGCCAACAACTGCATCATCGTCTGCGCCATCGAGAACCTCGATCCGATGGGGGTGCATACCGGCGATTCCATCACCGTTGCCCCGGCCCAGACGCTCACCGACAAAGAGTATCAGATCATGCGCGACGCCTCGCTGGCGGTGTTGCGCAAAATCGGGGTGGACACCGGGGGCTCCAACGTCCAGTTCGCCATCAACCCGGAAAACGGGCAAATGGTGATCATCGAAATGAACCCCCGCGTCTCCCGCTCTTCGGCGCTGGCCTCCAAGGCCACCGGTTTCCCCATCGCCCGGGTCGCGGCCAAGCTGGCGGTCGGCTACACCCTGGACGAACTCCAGAACGAGATCACGGGTGGGAGGACTCCGGCTTCGTTCGAACCGAGCATCGACTACGTCGTCACCAAGGTGCCGCGCTTCAACTTTGAGAAATTCCCCCAGGCCGACCAGCGGCTCACCACTCAAATGAAATCGGTCGGCGAGGTCATGGCCATCGGCCGCACCTTCCAGGAATCGCTCCAGAAAGCCCTGCGTGGCCTGGAAATCGGCGTCGACGGCTTCGTCGAACTCTTCGATCACCAACATCCCGACCCACAGACCGCGCTCAAGTACGAATTGGGCGTACCCGGTCCGCGGCGATTATGGTTCGTCGCCGAAGCTTTCCGCCTCGGCTATTCGCTGGAGACCCTGCACGCCTTGACCTGGATCGACCCCTGGTTTCTGGCGCACATTGAGGATCTGATGCAGGTGGCCGGCGAACTGCGCGTCCTGGGCCAAACGGCGCTGCGCGATCGCGAGCGGTTGTACGCGCTCAAGCGCCAGGGCTTCTCTGACAGCCGGCTGGCCACCCTGACCGGGACCACCGAAACCGTCGTCCGTCAGTTGCGCGAGGAACTGGACGTGCATCCGGTCTACAAACGAGTGGATTCCTGCGCCGCCGAATTCGCCACCGGCACCGCCTATCTGTATTCGACCTATGAAGAAGAATGCGAGGCGGAACCGACGGATAACCCGAAAATCATGGTATTGGGCGGCGGTCCCAACCGCATCGGTCAGGGCATCGAGTTCGACTACTGCTGCGTCCACGCCGCCCTGGCCCTGCGCGAGGACGGTTACGAGACCATCATGGTCAACTGCAACCCGGAGACCGTGTCCACCGACTTCGACACCTCCGACCGGCTGTACTTCGAGCCGCTAACCCTGGAGGATGTCCTGGAGATCGTCCGCAAGGAGCGGCCCCAGGGCGTGATCGTCCAGTACGGCGGCCAGACCCCACTGAAGCTGGCCCGTCCGCTGGAAGCCAACGGCGTACCGATCATCGGCACCAGTCCGGACGCCATCGACCGCGCCGAGGACCGCGAACGCTTCCAGCGGATGATTCATCACCTCGGCTTGCGGCAACCGCCCAATCGCACTGCCCGCGACCCTGAGGAAGCGGTGCGGCTGGCCGAGGAGATTGGCTATCCCCTGGTGGTGCGCCCCTCCTACGTGTTAGGCGGGCGGGCCATGGAAATCGTTCATGAGGAAGGGGATTTGCGTCGGTACATGACTGAAGCGGTGCAAGTCTCCAACGAATCGCCGGTGCTGCTGGACCGTTTCCTGAACAATGCCGTCGAGGTGGACGTGGACGCTCTGAGCGACGGCCGTGCAGTGCTGATCGGCGGCATCATGGAGCACATTGAGGAAGCCGGCGTTCACTCCGGCGACTCGGCCTGCTCGCTGCCTCCTTACTCACTCGGACCGGCCATCCAGGATCGGTTGCGCGACCAGGTGCGCGCCATGGCGCTGGAACTGGAGGTGGTCGGTTTGATGAACGCCCAGTTCGCCATTCAGGGCGACGAAATCTTCGTCCTGGAAGTGAACCCACGTGCTTCCCGCACTGTGCCTTATGTTTCCAAGGCCACTGGCCGGCCACTGGCCAAGATCGCCGCCCGCTGCATGGTCGGGCGCACCTTGGCCGAACAAGGGGTATCCGGTGAGGTGATTCCCGCCTATTATTCGGTCAAGGAAGCGGTTTTTCCCTTCGTCAAATTCCCCGGCGTCGATCCGCTGCTCGGACCGGAAATGAAATCCACCGGCGAAGTGATGGGCGTCGGGCGCACCT
>JAWOHQ010000430.1:0-16424 GCA_046485105.1 Candidatus Competibacteraceae bacterium
CGGCGAACGAGGTCGGATATGAGGCGTGCGTCCCCCTCATTCCGCGGAATCCGGGACGACAACAGCCTCCCGCCACCGACGCACCGAATTGACGAGCGCGATGCGCCGGGCGTGCGGCAAGTCGGCGCGGGTCAGCACCCGTTCCCGAATTTGGCCGGCGGCCAGCAGCCAGCCCCGGAAGACGCCCGCTAGCAGCCCGCTCGTCACCGGCGGCGTGACCCATGCGCCGTCCAGGTCCAACACCAGATTCGCCGTGCTGGCCTCGGTCAATTCACCGCGCTCGTTCCACAGGATGACCTCGTCGCAATCCGGCCGGGACGCGCGGGCGGCGACGTACAGTTCACGCCGAGTGGTCTTGTGATACAACCAGATCGTGCTCGAATCGACCGGCTCCCGGGCCAGGCCGACCCGCGCCGGGTCTGGCCACGCTCCCCACGCCAGCGGTTCGACCTCCACCGTGAAGCGACCGTTGAGATCGACCCGGAGCCGGATTTTGCTGGGTTCGGTCAGAGTCCGTGCTCGTTCGGTCAAGCACGCCGCGATGGCGGAGCGATCAAGTGGGACCTGGAAATAAACCGCCGTGTTCGCCAACCGCTCCAGGTGCGCCGCCAGCAGGAAATAACCGCTGTCCGGCTCCCACAGGAGCGCTTCCAGCAACTGAAACGACGGGCGGCGCGCGGTGAGCACCCGCGCTTTCAACACACATTCCGCGTATTCCGTCGCGGCGTCCGAATCCCACACCAGCCCGCTGCCCACGCCGTAACTCGCCTGTCGCCGTTCCCGGTCGATCAGCACGGTGCGAATGGCGACGTTGAACTGGGCTCGCCGCTCCGGGCTGATAAATCCGATGGCGCCGGTATACACGCCGCGGGGTTGCGGCTCCAGTTCCCGGATAATTTCCATGGTGCGCACCTTGGGCGCGCCGGTGATCGAAGCGCAGGGAAAAATATGGGCCAGAATCTCCGCCACCGAAGCCTGGGTCCGGGCAGCGACCGTGGAGGTCATTTGCAGCAGGGTAGGGTAACGCTCGACCTCGAACAACCGGGGCACGGTCACGCTGCCGATCTCAGCTACCCGACCCAGATCGTTGCGAAGCATGTCCACGATCATCAAATTTTCGGCGCGGTTTTTTTCCGATCGCCGCAGTTCGGCGATCCGGCTCTCGTCTTCCGCCAGGGTGCGTCCGCGCGGGGCCGTGCCCTTCATGGGTTTGGCCGTCAGCCGATCGCCGTCCAGGCGGAAGAACAGTTCCGGCGAGGCCGAGCAAATGGCCAAGGCGCCCGTGTCGACGAACGCGGCGTACCGGCCCTGTTGCGCGGCGGCCAGATCGAGGAAGAACGCCCAGGGGTCGCCGGTGAAAGAGGCCCGCAAGGGAAAGGTCTGGTTGACCTGGTAAGTGTGACCGCGGGCGAGGTAGTCCCTGACCCGCTCCACGACCCGTTCGTGGGCGGCGGAGTCGAGGTCGGGTTGCCAGGCGCCGACCGTGTAGGCGGTGGGTGAGGAACGGTCGGCCAGTTCCGCCGCCCAGTCTTCATGGATTGCCACGGTTTCATGGAGACCGAACCAGAGCAGCGGCACATTCGGCGGCGGGGCGTGGACGGCCAAACCGTAAGCGGCGGCGGCCTCGTAGGCGATGAATCCAACGGCATGATAGCGCTGGCGGTTGACCGCCGCTTCAACAACGCGCAACGCCGGGATCACCTCATCCGGCCGCGTGGCCACCACAACCCGCGTCGGCGCGCTGAAACGGAGGCCGCGCGCGCCATCCTGAATCAAGGCGCTTGGATTGGGCTCCGGAAAGAGTGCGGAAGGTTTCAAGGCTGGCGGTAAACCTGGCCATTTGCGGGGATGATTCCGGTGAATTGCAAATCCCCACGGGTGGGTTGGGTAACGGCCGCTCGGTCCACCATGCCCTCCACTTTACTCCCAGCGAAACAGCCGCGCGCCCACGACCATGAAACCAACGCTCATGGCGACCAGCGCCAGCAGATGCCCGGAGATCGCCGCGAGACCCGCGCCATCGATCATGATCGCCCGCGCGGCATCGATGATATGGGTCAGCGGCGCCAGTTGCGCGAGTTGTTGCAGCCAGGGATGGACGCCTTCCAGAGAAAACCACACACCCGACAAAAAGGTCATCGGCCAACTGAGGGCGTTCAACAAGCCGGCGGCCAGTTCCTCGCTGGCGGCGCGGGCGGCGACGATCAGTCCGAGGCTGATCAGGCTGATCGCCCCGATCACGAACACCAGAAACAGATTGAAGTAGGAGCCATGCATGGGAAAGCCGATAAAGAAATGGGCGCCGGCGAATACCAACGCGGTGGTGGCCAGAATCAGCCACAGCCGCGAGATGACTTGGGCGGAGAGAAATTCCAGCGGGGTCAGCGGGGTGGCCTTCAGCCGTTTCAGCATCCCGTTCTTCCGATAGCGGACGATCACGTACCCGACCCCGAACAGGCAACTGAACATCATGTTCATCGCCAGAATCCCCGGCGCTACCCAGTCCACGTAGCGGATGACTTGGCCGGAGACGGTTTGCTTGTGAAAGTCGGTTTCGGCGTTCGCGCCGCGCAGCACGCGTTCCAGCAGGTAGCCTTTCGCCGATTCCTCGTTGATCCAGTAGCGCTGCCCAGCGGGATCGACCAGCAGGTCGATTTGGTGGCGCTCGACCTTGGTCAGGCTCGCGGCCAGATCGGCGACCGGGATGAACTGGACGTGGCGGGTTTGGAAAAAAGCGCCGCCCTCGATGTCCTCGACTCCGCCCAGAACCCCCACCTTGTACAGGCTCAAACCCGATCCGGAAAAAGCGATAGCGAACCCGGCGATCAGGGCAATCGGAAACAACAGGTTCCAGGTCAGCGTGGACCGGTCGCGCAGAAACTCGCGGTTACGGCAGAGGAAGACCGCCCAGAAGCGCCGGAGACTCACGTCCGCAACTCCCGGCCGGTCAGTTCCAGAAACAAGTCTTCCAACGTGCGCGGGCGGATGAGCAACCGCGCCAAAGGGATGTGATGCGCCAGCAGTTCCTGGACGGTGGCGCCGACATCCTGAGTGAGAATCTCCACCGTGTCCCGGTGGATCATTACCAGATGCGCCAGTGGGGGAGGGGGGTCGGGGAAATCGGCCAGGGGCAATTGCAACACCACGTCATCGAAATGCGCCGCCAGCAAGTCGCGTGGCGTGCCTTGGGTGATGATTCGCCCGTGGTCCATGATGGCGATCTCGTCGCACAGGTGATAGGCCTCCTCCATGTAGTGGGTGGTCAGCAGGATGGTCTTGCCACGCGCCTTGATCCGGTGAATCAGTTCCCAGAAATTGCGTCGCGCCTGCGGGTCGAGACCCGTGGTCGGTTCGTCCAGGAACAGCAGTTCCGGATCGTTGACCAGGGCGATGGCCAGCAACAGCCGCTGTCGTTGGCCGCCGGACAGCTTGCGGGTGTCGCGGTCCAGAAAATCGCCCAAGGCGCAGGCCTCGACCAGTTCGTCCAAGGGCAGGTTGCGGTGATAGAAGCTGGCGAACATCCGCAGGTTCTCGCGGCCGGTGACGTGATCCTGCAAGGCCGTGGACTGGAACATGATGCCGATATCCTGGCGGAACCGGGTACCGAGCGGTTCGCCGCGGTAGCGGACGATCCCGCTGGTGGGTTCCTGTATGCCTTCCAGGATCTCGACCGTGGTGGTTTTGCCGGCGCCGTTCGGGCCCAGTAGGCCAAAGCAGCGGCCGGCGGGGATGGCCAGATCGAGGCCGTTCACGGCCTTCACGCCGCGAAAGTGTTTGATGAGATGACGGGTTTCCAGCAGAACGGTCATGAGGTTCGGCAGTTACCAAGGAACAGGAATCGCCAGGACGGCGGAGGGATGTTGATGGGACCGCCAAGAAAAAGGCGGGGTTCGCGACGCGTCCCCCGCCTTGCCATAACCACCACCTGAGGGTTTCGGGCTAGGCCATCACATCTTGCTCTTCCGATCCCGGCTCATCGCTTTCGTTCTTGTCTTCGACCGTCGCCTTGACCTCGGATTCGCTGCTGTCGAACAGGTGTCCACCGCTCGTCGCCAGCCGGCTCGGCACCCAATCCTGTCGCCGCTGCAGGTGATAGGCCAACCCGGTGCCTGCCGGGATCAGCCGGCCGACGATGACATTTTCCTTCAACCCGCGCAGGTCGTCGCGCAAGCCACGCACCGCCGCTTCAGTCAGCACCCGGGTAGTCTCCTGGAACGAGGCGGCGGAAATGAACGACTCCGTGGCCAGCGAAGCCTTGGTAATACCGAGGAGGACTGGCTGCCAGACCGCCGGCAGGCGGTTCTCGGCGTTGGCCCGGTCGTTTTCTTCCAACAACCGCGTCCGCTCGACCTGTTCGCCTTTAATGAATGGAGTCGTGCCTGGATCGAGAATTTCCACCTTGCGCAGCATCTGGCGGACGATCACCTCAATGTGCTTGTCGTTGATCTTGACGCCCTGCACCCGATAGACGTCTTGAATTTCCTTGACCATGTAGGCGGCCAGTTCCGGTACGCCCAGCAGGCGCAGGATGTCGTGGGGGTTCGGCTCGCCGTCGGCGATCATTTCGCCCTGTTCGACATATTCACCGTCGAACACGCCGACGTGCCGCCACTTGGGAATCAGCTCCTCGTACAGAATGTCGCCGCTCTTGTCGCGAATCACCAGACGCTGCTTGCCCTTGGTTTCCTTGCCGAACTCGATGATGCCGGACTTCTCGGCAAGGATGGCCTGTTCCTTGGGCTTGCGCGCCTCGAACAAGTCCGCCACTCGCGGCAGACCGCCGGTGATGTCGCGGGTTTTGGAGGATTCCTGGGGGATGCGGGCGACGACATCGCCGACCGCGACTTCGGCGCCGTCGGCCAGATTGACAATAGCCCCGGTCGGCAATGGATATTGCGCCAAGGTGCTGGTGCCAGGGATGAATAGATCGTTGCCGTGTTGGTCCACCAACCGGACCAGCGGGCGTTTATCCTTGCCCAGGACGCCGCGCTGCTTGGGATCCATGATCACCAGGCTGGTCAAGCCAGTGATCTCGTCGGCGTGGCGCTGGACGGTGATGCCTTCCTCGAATTCGGCAAACCGCACGATGCCAGCCACTTCGGTGATGATCGGGTGGGTGTAGGGATCCCAACGGGCGATCACCTGTCCCGCCTCGACCGGGCTGCCATCCTCGGCCGACAGTTCGGCGCCGTAGGGCACCTTGTAGCGTTCCCGCTCCCGACCCTGTTCGTCCGCCAGGGTGATCTCTCCCGAGCGCGAAACCGCCACCAGGTGGCCATCCCGGCGCTGCACCACCTTCATCTTATGCAGGCGCACGATGCCTCGGGCCTTGATTTGCACGCTGTTGGTCACGGTGGTCCGCGAGGCCGCGCCGCCGATGTGGAAGGTGCGCATGGTCAGCTGGGTGCCGGGTTCGCCGATGGACTGGGCGGCGATCACGCCGACCGCCTCGCCGCCGTTGACCCGGTGGCCGCGCGCCAGGTCGCGGCCATAGCAGGCCGCGCATACTCCGTAGCGGGTTTGGCAGGTGATGGCCGAACGCACCAGAATTTGATCGATGTGCAATTCGTCCAGTTGAGCCACCCAATGTTCGTCCAGCAGGGTCCCGGCGGGAATGGCGATCTCGTCGCTTCCCGGCACGAGCACATCGCGGGCCACCGTCCGGCCCAGCACTCGGTCGCGCAGCGGCTCCTTAACGTCGCCTTCCTCGACCACCGGGGTCATCCATACGCCCTGCTGGGTGCCGCAATCGGGTTCGGTGACCACCAGATCCTGGGCCACGTCCACCAACCGACGGGTCAGATAGCCGGAGTTGGCGGTTTTAAGGGCGGTGTCGGCCAGACCCTTGCGCGCGCCGTGCGTGGAGATGAAATACTCCAGCACGCTGAGCCCTTCCCGGAAGTTGGCCTTGATCGGGGTTTCGATGATCTCACCGGATGGCTTGGCCATCAGCCCGCGCATGCCGGCCAACTGGCGAATTTGCGCCGCCGAGCCGCGGGCGCCGGAATCGGCCATCATGAACACGGCGTTGAACGAGGTCTGCCGGACCTCCTGCCCGTCGCGGTCGAGCACCACTTCGCTACCCAAGTGATCCATCATGGCCTTGGCCACCTGGTCGTTGGTGCGCGACCAGATGTCCACCACCTTGTTGTAGCGCTCGCCCTTGGTCACCAGCCCGGAGGTGTATTGATCGTCGATTTCCTTGACTTCCTGTTCGGCCTTTTCCAGCAGTTCGGTTTTCCGGGCAGGGATCTGAAAATCCTCGAAGCCGATTGAGGCGCCCGAGCGGGTGGCGTAATGAAAGCCGGTGTACATCAACTGGTCGGCGAAGATGACGGTGTCCTTCAGACCCAGCCGCCGGTAGCACTCGTCGATCAGCCGGGAAATGGCCTTCTTGTTCAGGGACTGGTTGACCATGGCAAAGGGCAGACCCCGCGGCAGGATGTCGAACAGCAACACCCGGCCGACGGTGGTCTGAACCCGGCGCGGCCCGGTTCGGGCCTGGCCCGTCTCGTCGGACTCTTCGCCCGGCAGGCGCACCGTGATGCGGGCATGCAGTTCCACGTTCCGGTTTTCGTAGGCGCGATGGACTTCCCGCACGTCGGCGAAGATGATGCCCTCGCCCTTGGCGTTGATCCGCTCGCGGGTCAGGTAATACAAGCCGAGCACCACATCCTGGGAAGGGACGATGATCGGTTCGCCGTTGGCCGGGCTGAGGATGTTGTTGGTGGACATCATCAGCGCCCGGGCTTCCAGTTGCGCCTCAATGGACAGGGGTACATGCACCGCCATCTGATCGCCGTCGAAGTCGGCGTTGAAGGCCGTGCAGACCAACGGGTGCAATTGGATCGCCTTGCCCTCGATCAACACCGGTTCGAAGGCCTGGATGCCGAGCCGGTGCAGGGTCGGCGCGCGGTTGAGCAGCACCGGATGCTCGCGGATCACTTCTTCCAGGATATCCCACACCTCCGGCTCTTCCCGCTCCACCATTTTCTTGGCGGCCTTGATGGTGGTGGACAGACCCTTGAACTGTAACCGGCTGAAGATGAACGGCTTGAACAGCTCCAGAGCCATCTTCTTGGGCAGGCCGCACTGGTGCAGGCGCAGGGTGGGGCCGACCACGATCACCGAGCGGCCCGAGTAGTCCACCCGCTTGCCGAGCAGGTTCTGCCGGAAGCGGCCCTGCTTGCCCTTGATCATGTCGGCCAGCGACTTCAACGGCCGCTTGTTGCTGCCGGTGATGGCTCGCCCGCGCCGACCGTTGTCCAGCAATGAATCCACGGCTTCCTGCAGCATCCGTTTCTCGTTGCGGACGATGATGTCCGGGGCGCTCAGGTCAAGCAGCCGCTTGAGGCGGTTGTTGCGATTGATGACGCGCCGGTACAAATCATTGAGGTCGGAAGTCGCGAACCGGCCGCCGTCCAGCGGCACCAGCGGCCGCAGGTCGGGCGGCAGCACTGGCAGCACGGTCAGCACCATCCACTCCGGCCGGTTGCCGGAGTTCAGGAATGACTCCACCAGCTTCAGGCGCTTGGACAGGCGCTTGAGCTTGGTCTCGGAACCGCATTCCAGGATTTCCTGCCGTAACTGGATCACCAACTGTTTCAGGTCCAAGCCGCGCAGCAGTTCGCGGATCGATTCGGCGCCCATCCGGGCGTCGAACTCGTCGCCGTGTTGCTCGACGGCCTCCAGATAAGCCTCATCGGTCAACAAATGCCCGCGCTCCAGTGGGGTCATGCCGGGATCGATGACCATATACGATTCAAAGTACAGCACGCGCTCGATGTCGCGCAGGGTCATGTCCAGCAGCAGGCCGATCCGCGAGGGTAGCGATTTCAGAAACCAGATATGCGCCACCGGGGAGGCCAACTCGATGTGGCCCATCCGCTCGCGACGCACCTTGGCCAAAGTGACTTCCACCCCGCACTTCTCGCAGACCACGCCCCGATGCTTGAGTCGCTTGTACTTGCCGCACAGACACTCGTAGTCCTTGATCGGCCCAAAGATCTTGGCGCAGAACAGCCCATCGCGCTCCGGTTTGAAAGTCCGGTAGTTAATGGTCTCGGGTTTCTTCACCTCACCGCAACTCCAGGCGCGGATCATCTCCGGCGAGGCCAGACCGATGCGGATGGCGTCGAAATCCTCGACCTCTTCAAACGGCTTGAACGGGTTCAGCAGATCTCTCATCATTTCTCACCCACGGAATTGCGTTATCCCGCCAAAAGCGACAGGCGCGAGGCGAAGGGCCAGCAACAGGCCGCAACGCACTGATTTTAGCCTTTAGCCTTTAGCCTCATTCAGGGCGCGCCGGCGGCGCCAGATCGTTTTCCAGTTCGATGTTGATGCTCAGCGAACGGATCTCCTTGACCAGCACGTTGAACGATTCAGGCATGCCCGCTTCCATGCGGTGATGGCCATCCACGATGTTTTTGTAGAACTTGGTGCGGCCGTTTACGTCGTCCGACTTGACGGTCAACATTTCCTGCAAGGTGTAGGAAGCCCCGTAGGCTTCCAAGGCCCACACTTCCATCTCGCCGAAGCGTTGGCCGCCAAACTGCGCCTTGCCACCCAGCGGTTGCTGGGTCACCAGGCTGTACGGACCGGTGGAGCGGGCGTGCATCTTGTCGTCCACCAGATGGTTCAGCTTGAGCATGTACATGTAACCGACCGTCACCGGCCGGTCGAACGGCTCGCCGGTGCGCCCATCGAACAGGGGGGTCTGGCCGGTTTCCGACAAGCCGGCCAGCCGCAGCAACTCCCGCATTTCCTGCTCGGTGGCGCCATCGAACACCGGGGTGGCGATGGGGACGCCTTCGCGCAGGTTGCGGCATAGGGCGAGCAGTTCATCGTCATCGAACTGCGTCAGATCCACATTACGTTCGCCGACCTCGTTGTAGATGCGGTCGAGCATCGCGCGCAACTCGGGGACCCGCGCCTGGGCGTCCAGCAACCGGCCCAGCTTGAGGCCCAAACCCTTGGCCGCCCAGCCCAAGTGGGTTTCCAGGACTTGGCCGACATTCATCCGTGAGGGAACCCCCAGCGGATTGAGTACGATATCGACCGGCGTGCCGTCCTCCAGATAGGGCATGTCCTCCTGCGGCACGATCATCGACACCACGCCCTTATTGCCGTGGCGGCCCGCCATCTTGTCGCCCGGCTGGACGCGACGCTTGACCGCCAGGTAGACCTTGACCATCTTCAGTACGCCGGGCGCGAGATCGTCGCCCTGAGTCAGCTTGCGGCGCTTTTCCTCAAACTTCTTGTCAAAATCCTTGCGTTGCTGGTCGAGTTGCCGTTGGGTTTTTTCCAATTGCTCGTTGAGATCGTCGGCGCGCATCCGGATTTCAAACCAGCGCGCGCGCGGCAAGGCATTCAGGTACTCCACCGTGATCGCTTCGCCGCCCGGCAGACCGTTGGGACCGCCATCGGCCGGGGCGCCGACCATGATGCGCTCCAGACGCTGATACAGATCGTCCTCCAGGATGCGGAGTTGGTCGTTCAGGTCCTTGCGGATGCGTTTTAGCTCTGTCTCCTCGATCTGCCGGGCACGCGAGTCCTTCTCCACGCCGTCGCGGGTGAATACCCGGATGTCGATCACCGTACCATCCATGCCGGAGGGTACGCGCAGCGAGGTATCCTTCACATCGGAAGCTTTCTCGCCAAAGATCGCCCGCAACAGTTTTTCCTCCGGGGTCAGTTGGGTTTCGCCCTTGGGGGTGACCTTGCCGACCAGGATGTCGCCGGCCTTGACCTCGGCGCCGATGTGGACGATGCCGGCTTCATCCAGCCGGGCCAGCGCGCTTTCGCCGACGTTGGGAATGTCGGCGGTGATCTCTTCCGGCCCGAGCTTGGTGTCGCGGGCGACGCAGGACAGCTCTTCGATGTGGATGGTGGTGAACCGGTCTTTCTGCACCACCCGTTCGGAGATCAGGATCGAGTCCTCGAAGTTGTAACCATTCCACGGCATGAAGGCGACCAGCAGGTTCTGACCCAGGGCCAGTTCGCCCATGTCGGTGGACGGTCCATCGGCCAGCACGTCGCCGCGCGCCACCCGGTCGCCGACCCGGACCAGCGGGCGCTGGTTGATGCAGGTGTTCTGATTGGAGCGGGTGTACTTGGTCAGGTTGTAGATGTCCACCCCAGGTTCGCCGGCCTCGGTTTCAGTGTCGTTGACCCGCACCACGATGCGCCCGGCATCCACCGAGTCCACCACGCCGCCGCGCCGGGCAATCACGCAAACCCCGGAATCGCGGGCCACGATCCGCTCGATGCCGGTGCCGACCAACGGCTTTTCCGCACGCAGCGTCGGCACCGCCTGGCGCTGCATGTTGGACCCCATCAGCGCCCGGTTGGCGTCGTCGTGCTCCAGAAACGGGATCAACGCCGCCGCCACCGAGACGATCTGATTGGGCGAGATGTCCATGTACTGGGCGCGGTCCGGAGCGACCAGGGTAAATTCGTTCTGGTGGCGGCAGGACACCAGTTCGTCGGTCAATCGGCCGGTCTCGTCGAGCGCGGCGTTGGCTTGGGCGATGACGTATTGACCTTCCTCGATCGCCGAAAGATAGTCGATCTGGTCGGTCACTCGGCCGTCCACCACGCGCCGATATGGAGTTTCCAGGAATCCGTAGCGATTGGTGCGGGCGTAGACCGCCAGCGAGTTGATCAGGCCGATGTTCGGCCCTTCCGGCGTCTCGATCGGGCAGACGCGGCCGTAATGGGTGGCATGGACATCGCGCACCTCGAAACCGGCGCGCTCGCGGGTCAGGCCGCCCGGCCCCAGTGCTGAAACCCGCCGCTTGTGAGTCACCTCGGACAGCGGGTTGTTCTGGTCCATGAACTGCGACAGTTGCGAGGAGCCGAAAAATTCCTTGATGGCGGCGGCCACCGGCTTGGCGTTGATCAGATCCTGCGGGGTCAGACCCTCGGCCTCGGCCAGGCTCAGCCGTTCCTTGACTGCGCGCTCGACCCGCACCAGGCCGATCCGGAACACGTTTTCGGTCATCTCGCCCACGCAGCGGATGCGGCGGTTGCCGAGGTGATCGATGTCGTCCACCACGCCGTTGCCGTTGCGGATATCGATCAGCACCTTGAGCACGGCCAGGATGTCTTCCATGGACAGCACGCCGGGCGGACGCGCCTTGACCGGCAGGCCGGGAATCGGCGTCCGGCGGTGACTGACCCGGCTGTCGAATTTCATGCGACCGACATCCGACAGATCGTAACGCTCCGGCGTAAAAAACAGATCGTGCAGCAAGCGCTGGGCGGCATCCTTGGTAGGGGGTTCGCCCGGGCGCATCATCCGGTAAATCTCGACCTGGGCTTCCCACTGGCTCCGGGCCGGGTCGGCGCGCAGGGTGTTGGAGATGTAGGGTCCGCGGTTGACGTCGTTGACGTAGAGCGTCTGGAATTCGGTGACGCCGCTGGCCTGGATCTTTTCCAGCTTGTCCGGCGTCAACTCGTCGTTGGCTAGCGCCAGTTGCTCGCCGGTCTCCGGATCGCGCAGGTCGTGGGCCAGAATCTTGCCGACCAGATAGTCGCTCGGTACCCGCAAGCGTTGCACGTCGGCCTTGCTGAGGTCGCGGACATGCTTGGCCTTGACTCGTTCGCCAGCTTTGAGCAGCAGCTGATCGCCCAGGTAGATATCGAAACTGGCGGTTTCGCCTTGCAGGCGTTCGGGCACGAGATCGAGCAAAAAGCCTTCGCCATCGACGCGGAGGGTATTAGTTTCGAAGAAAATGCCGAGAATCCGTTCATTGACGGCGCGGGCGTTCGGATCTTCGGGTTTTGGTTCGTCGAACAGCGCCCGCAGCAGAATGGTCACCGGCAGCTTGCGGCGGCGATCGATGCGGGCATACACGATGTCCTTGACATCGAATTCAAAATCCAGCCAGGAGCCCCGGTAGGGGATGACGCGGGCCGAAAACAGCAACTTGCCGGAGGAATGAGTCTTGCCCTTGTCGTGGTCGAAGAACACGCCGGGCGAACGGTGCAGTTGCGAGACGATGACCCGTTCGGTGCCGTTGATGACGAAGGTGCCGTTATCGGTCATCAGCGGCAGTTCGCCCATGTAGACTTCGTTTTCCTTGATATCCTTGATCTTGTGGGCGCCGGCCTCGGCGTCCTTGTCCAACAGGACCAGGCGCAGCCGCACCCGCAACGGCGCCGCGTAGGTCAGCCCGCGCAACTGGCATTCACGGACATCGAACGCCGGCTCGCCCAGGCGATAGCTCACGTATTCCAGCCGCGCGTTCCCCGAGTAGCTCACCATCGGGAACACCGAGTGGAACGCGGCGTGCAACCCTTTCTCCTGGCGTTCTCCCGGCGGCGTCTCGGCTTGCAGGAACTCGCGGTACGAATCCAACTGGATCGCCAGCAGGTAGGGCACTTCGAGAATGCTGGAACGCTTGCCGAAGTCTTTACGAATGCGGCGCTTTTCAGTAAAAGTATAAGCCATCGGGATTCCTCTCACGGGAACATCCGCTTGGGGCGGAAACCGGTTTTACTTGCTCGCCAGGGCGGATCTGGATAAAAACCCTAACGAAATCCAACAAAAACAGGCCGGCGACCCAGGGTCGCCAGCCGTTTCCGTCTTCCTCCGTCCAAACCGGACGGCGTCGCGCAACAAGATCCCACGAAACGGGGGCGCGGCGCTGATTACTTGACGTCGACTTTGGCGCCGGCTTCCTCCAGCTTCTTTTTGATGTCCGCGGCCTCGGTCTTGGGGATTCCTTCCTTGATCGTGGAAGGTACGCCTTCCACCAGATCCTTGGCTTCCTTCAGCCCCAGACCGGTCAGGGCGCGCACCACCTTGATCACTTCGACTTTTTTCTCGCCGAAGCTGCTCATCACCACGTCGAACTCAGTTTGTTCCTCGACCGGCGCGGCGGCCACGGCGGCGGCCGGCGCGGCGGCCACGGCGGCGGTGGCGGTGACGCCAAACTTTTCTTCCATCGCGGCGATCAGGTCCACGATTTCCATGACGGTCATGCTGGCGATGGCATCCAGCATTTCTTGTTTCGAAACAGCCATTGCGGGTTTACTCCTGAATAATTAAGAATTCTCGATAGTTCAATCGATCGATTGGGTTGTTGTGGTTGCGGACCCGTTCGCTCAGGCGGCTTCCTTCTGTTGCCGGACCGCATCAAGGGTGCGCACCAGCTTGCCGGGAATTTCGTTGAGGGTCCGCGCGAACTTGTCGAGCGGCGCCCGCAGGCAGGCCATGAGCAGGCTGATCGCCTCGTCGCGGGTCGGCAGGCTGGCCAGACGATCCAACTCGCTGGCTGGAAAAGCCTGCCCGCTCACCGCCAAGGCTTTGACGACCAGCTTGTCGTTGGCCTTGTCCTTGAGAAATTCCTTGAACAAGCGCGCCGCGGCGCCTGGATCCTCCTGGGAGAATGCCAGAATCAGCGGCCCCACCAGGCTCGGTTGCAGACACTCGAACTCGGTCCCTTGCACCGCACGGCGCGCCAGGGTGTTCTTGACGACGCGCAGATAAACGCCGGTTTCCCGCGCTTTCATACGCAGGTGGGTGACCTGAGCCACGCTCAGGCCACGGTATTCGGCGGCGATCACGGAGTGCGCGCGGGCGGCTACCTGGGCGACTTCGGCCACCACGGCCTGTTTTTCCGCCAGATTGAGACTCATCACATTACCTCGCGGGTTGTTCTCCACCAGGGTGGAGAGCGAAAACGGCGGCCTTACCAGCATGATCCGGGAAGGGCCTGACCGTCTGCGCGGGCGGTCCGGGTTCGAGACCCGGATCGATTAAGCCGGAGGGCGCCCGCGGTCTTTGACGCTGGCCGGAAATCGTTCCGGCCGGCCCAAAGTTCGTCGTGGGTCTCCAGAGTTTGCCGGAGACCCAAATTCATTCAGACCGATAGCGTCGCCTGGTCCACCGCCAGACCCGGACCCATGGTGGTGGATACGGTCACCCGGCGGATGTAAACGCCCTTGGAGGTGGCGGGTTTGAGCTTTTTCAGGTCCTGGAGCAACGCTTGCAGGTTTTCCCGCAACTGGTCCGGAGCAAAATCCACCTTGCCAATGGTGCAATGAAGGATGCCGGCCTTGTCGGTGCGATAACGGACTTGGCCGGCCTTGGCGTTGCGGATGGCGCCGGCCACGTCTGCGGTCACGGTGCCGACCTTGGGGTTGGGCATCAGGCCGCGCGGGCCGAGAATCTTGCCGAGTTGACCGACCACCCGCATGGCGTCGGGCGCGGCGATGACCACGTCGAAATCGAGCTGGCCGGCCTTGATCGATTCGGCCAGATCTTCAAAACCGACCACATCGGCGCCGGCGTCCCGGGCCGCGTCGGCGTTGGCGCCTTGGGCAAAGACCGCCACCCGCACCGTTTTGCCGGTGCCATGGGGCAGCACCGTGGCGCTGCGCACCACCTGATCGGATTTACGGGGATCCACACCCAGGTTGACCGCCACATCCACCGCCTCGCGGAATTTAACTCCCGACAGATCCTTGAGCAGTTCGAGAGCCTCGTCGATGGGATAGAACTTGCCCGGAACCAGCTTGGCGCGGATCGCCTGCATGCGCTTGGAGAGTTTGGCCATGACTCAGCCCTCCTGGACGTCGAGGCCCATGGATCGGGCGCTGCCAGCAATGGTCCGCACGGCCGCGTCGAGGTCGGCGGCGGTGAGATCGGGCATCTTGGTCTTGGCGACCTCTTCCAGTTGCGCGCGAGTAACCACCCCAATTTTCTGGGTGTTCGGCTTGGGGCTGCCCTTGTCCAGTCCCAGCGCCTTCCGCAACAGCACCGAGGCTGGCGGAGTTTTCATGATGAAGGTAAAACTGCGGTCGCTATAGACCGTGATCACCACGGGGATCGGCAGACCGGGCTCCAGATGCTGGGTCTGGGCGTTGAAGGTCTTGCAGAATTCCATGATGTTAACGCCGTGCTGGCCCAGCGCGGGACCCACCGGCGGACTGGGGTTGGCCTTGGCGGCCGCGACCTGCAATTTAACGTATGCGGTGACTTTCTTTGCCATAATGACTCCTGATGGGTACGAACGCCTTGCGGCTCCCCGAAGCAACACCCGAAGATCGGGCGGCGAAACAAGACCGGCGAACGCCGGTTAACGGGATACCTTTTCGACTTGGCTGAATTCCAGATCCACGGGGGTGGTGCGGCCGAAGATCATCACGCCGACCCGCAGCCGGCTCTTCTCATAGTTGACTTCCTCGACCACCCCCTCGAAGTCGTTGAAGGGACCATCGGTGACCCGCACCATCTCGCCCGGCTCGTAGAGCACTTTAGGTTTGGGTTTGTCGACCCCGTCCTGAACCCGTTGCAGGATGGTCTGGGCTTCCTTTTCCGAAATCGGCGCCGGTTTGTCGCTGGTGCCGCCGATGAAGCCGAGGACCTTGGGGACGCTGCGCACCATGTGCCAGGTGTCGTTGTCCATCTCCATCTGCACCAGTACGTAACCTGGAAAGAATTTACGATCGCTTTTGCGTTTCTGGCCGTCGCGCATTTCCACGACTTCCTCGGTGGGCACGAGAACCTGGCCGAACCGATCGTTCAGCCCTTCCCGGCCGATCCGCTCCAGCAACGAGCGTCTGACGTGTTGCTCGAAGCCCGAGTAGGCCTGTACCACATACCAACGCATCGCCATGCCGTCGTCCTCGTTAGCTGGTGACCAGGCGAACCAGCCATAACAGCAGGACATCGAATAGCCATAACAGCAAGCCCATGATGATGACCATGACGATCACGATCAGCGTGGTTTGCGTGGTTTCGGCGCGGGTCGGCCAGACCACCTTGCGCAGTTCGGCGCGAGCCCCCTGAATAAATTCCAGCGTTTCCGAACCCAATTCGGTTTTCAATGCGATAGCCACGGCTACGCCAACCGCGATCAGCAATCCGATGACGCGCACGAGCAGTGAGTGAGCGGAGAAGGCGTAAAAAGCCACCAACGCCATCAGCACGATGGCGCCCGCCGCCAGCAACTTGAGCTTGTCGGCGCGATTGGGCACTGGTATTTCGGGTTTGGTCGAATTCATGCTTTTAGCTTCGCGCGCTCCAGAAGATGCTCGCCCCACGGTAACGAGCGGTTAGGACTGGGGCGCGCCATCGAAAAGATGGCAGGCCAGGAGGGAATCGAACCCCCAACCTGCGGTTTTGGAGACCGCTGCTCTGCCAATTGAGCTACTGGCCTGTAATGGGACGGTATGGAACCGTGGTGGACGGTTCCATACCCGGATGCTACCTCAAGAATCACTCGATGATTTTCGCGACGACGCCGGCGCCGACGGTGCGGCCGCCCTCGCGGATGGCGAAGCGCAGGCCCTCGTCCATGGCGATCGGGGCGATCAGGCTGACCCGGACCTTCACGTTGTCGCCGGGCATGATCATCTCCACCCCCTCGGGCAGGTCGACCGCGCCGGTGACGTCGGTGGTGCGGAAGTAA
>JAWOHQ010000485.1:0-4107 GCA_046485105.1 Candidatus Competibacteraceae bacterium
GCGGCGCTTTTGACCGGCCAAAGGCTGGCTATAGGTATTCCACCTGATCGACCAAGTCTTCCGCGTCTAATGTTTGATGGATCAGCATCAAGCCGCGAATCATTTCGCCTACTGAAGTCCGCTGATGGGCATGGACAATCCCGGCATGACGCACGCCAGCGGCGGCCAAACGCAGAAAATCAGCATCGTGGGTGAATAACACTCGTCCTTCGGCAAGCGCAAACGCCAGATGCTCCAAATCAGAGGCGCCGAGCTGATTGGCTTCGGGCACGCTTAACACATCGACGCCCCGCTGGCGCAAACCACCGATGACAGCTCGTGATACGTGTTCGTCGGTGTAGTAGCGAATTCTACCCACCGCGCCGGGCCTTCAGCTTCCGAGCCCGCACCGAAGGGGTGCGCTGATGTTGCCGCGCCACGAACGTCTCTTGCTCCTCAATACATCGATCCATCTCGGCTTGGTGATCGTAATAAAAAGCGAGCGCGGCATAGACCTCAGCGAGCGTCAAACCGTATTCATTGCAAATCTCATCGGGGCTCTTGCCCATGCGCTCATGCCAGATCGCAATGTCCTGCACCGTGATGCGATGCCCGATGATTCTTGGTTTGCCTCCCGCAATGCCGGGCGTACTTTCAATGTGGCGCTCTGCAATTGGAGTCATCAATCGGTGTCACTTTTTCAACTTACGGTAAAAAAGAATACCATACGTTATGGTACCCAAGCCAAGTAGGGTGGGCGCCGCCCACCCTCATCGGTTATCCAACGCCATCGTTCATCCGCCGCCGCCTTCAACTCGGTAAGGGAGCCGCGGCGGATGAAGCGATTTTTGCGACGGCCAAACACCAGAATCGCGTCCTCGTATCCGCCCCGTTCGAACTCGATCTGATTGTTCAGAGGTCTTGCACGTCGTCCGGCATCGCTTGCAAATCCTTCCTGGACGATGCGACCCAGCCGAGGGGCTTGATCGGGTGATTCGTGCAAAAATCATAAATCGCCGCTCAACCTCCGGCTCCCTTGGGCACGCGGCATCCTTGTCCGCCAGGGAACCAGGGCTCGGCCCGATGATCCACTGCCAAATCGGGCCAAGGTCAACCAGATCCAAGCCGGTTACGGGCTGACGGCTACTTTGGCTACATTTCTCATAACCGGAGAACGTGATGGAATTTTTGAGTGAGTACGGGCTATTTTTGGCCAAGGCCGCGACGCTGGTCGTAGCCGCGCTGGCGTTGCTGGGCGGCATCGTGGTGCTGGCGCGGCACGGCGAACGGCCGGAGAGTCGGGGGCGGCTGGACGTCCGCCATCTGAACCACGATTACGAAAACATGGCCCTGACGCTCAAGGCCGCGACCTTGCCGAAGAAGGCTTTCAAGCAGGCCCGCAACGAACAAAAGGCCAAGGACAAACAGCACGACAAGACCCCGCATCGCCGGGTGTTCGTGCTGAATTTCCACGGCGACCTCCGCGCCTCGGCGGTGTCCGCGCTGCGCGAGGAGGTGACGGCGGTGCTGATCGTCGCGCAACCGGAGGACGAAGTGGTGGTACGGCTGGACAGCGCCGGCGGGCTGGTTCACGCTTACGGGCTGGCGGCGGCGCAACTGCTGCGGATTCGCGACCGGCGGGTGAAACTGACGGTGGCGGTGGACAAGGTGGCGGCCAGCGGCGGCTATCTGATGGCCTGCGTCGCCGACCGGATCATCGCCGCGCCGTTCGCCATTCTCGGCTCGATCGGGGTCATCGCTCAGTTGCCGAATTTCAATCGACTGCTCAAGAAGCACGACGTCGATTACGAGCAGTTCATGGCCGGCGAGCACAAGCGCACGGTGACGGTATTCGGCGAGAACACCGATAAGGGGCGTCAGAAGTTTCAGGCGGAAATCGAGGAGGCGCACACGCTGTTCAAGGATTTCGTCAAGACCCATCGCGCGCAGGTCGATCTGCAACAGGTGGCGACCGGCGAATACTGGTATGGAACCCGGGCGCTGGACTGTCGGCTGGCCGACGAATTGCGTACCAGCGACGATTACCTGCTGGCAATGAGCGCCAGCGCCGACCTGTACGAAGTGACCTTCACCGGCAAGAAACCCTGGCTGGCGCGGATGTTGGCGCACGCCAGCGCGGCGCTGGGACGGGGTTGAAAACCTTTCAGAAAGGAATATCGTCATCGAAGCCGTTGTCCGGCCCCGACGGCGGCGGTGAGGACGACCGGGCCGGCGCTGGACCGGATGGAGCCCTGGCCGCGGGGGGGCCGCCCTCGGACTCCTGTGAGTCGAACGGCGCGCTGCCGCCGCTGGCGCCACCGTCGCCACGTCCGCCCAGCATTTTCATCTCATTGGCGATGATTTCGGTGGTGTAGCGATCCTGGCCGTCCTGCGCCTGCCACTTGCGGGTTTGCAGGCGGCCTTCGACGTAGACCGGCGAGCCCTTGCGCAGATACTGGCCGACGATTTCCGCCAGCGGACTGAAGAACGAGACGCGATGCCATTCGGTGCGTTCCTGCTTCTCGCCGGTGTTGCGATCCTTCCAGACCTCGTTGGTCGCCAGGGTGACGTTGGCCACCGCCTTGCCGCTGGGCATGTAGCGCACTTCCGGGTCCTTGCCCAGGTTGCCGATCAGGATGACTTTGTTGACGCTGGCCATGGGATTTTGCTCCTACAAAAAATTCTGAAATTTTAGAGAGGATATTAAGAGGATATAGAGGCATGGCTCCATACCGCGAACCGGATTCAGTCGGTCTCCCAAGGAGAGACGCAGCGGGCGCCGCACCGTTGGAAGTCCGTAAGATTGCGGGTTACCACAGTCAAATCGTGGTGCAGACTGGTGGCGGCGATCAGGCTGTCGATGACCGGAAGCGGTTCGCCGCGCGCCTCCGCCGCGCCCGATAGCGCCCCCCAGCGGGCCGCCACGGCTGCATTGATGGACAGAATCCGGTCGCGGAAACGATCGACCAAATCGCACCGAACCCAGTCCTGGATTCGGATCCGCCGCGCTGAATCCGGCAGTTTAGCCAGACCTTTTTCCAGTTCGCCGAAGGTGAGAACGCTCAGGTAAAGCGCGGTCTCCTCATGGGTGTTGATCCAAGTGACGACCGCCGTACTGGGGGCGGGTTTGACCAGTTCGGAGACCACACAAGTATCCAGCAGCCAGCTCACAGTTCGATGTCCCTTCCCAACTCCGGGTGGCGGGCGAGATCCAGGTCGATTCCCACCAGGGGAGAATGGCGAAAGAAATCCACGAGGCTGTCCTGGGGGCGATGCGCCATTCGCCGGAAGTCGTCGGCGGCGATGACCACCGCCGCCTCCTGACCGTGGAGGGTGATCACCTGGGGCCCTTCTTGCCGGGCCTTGCGCACGACTTCGGAGAGCCGGTTTTTTGCCTCTTGCAATTGCCACTTGGTCACGAGAATCTCCGGATCGATCTGGCTAGTCTGGCCATTATGAGTGGATCCGCACTGACCGGCAAGCGTTGAACGCCGATTTTCAGCGGAGCGTTCGTGAATCCACTCAGCCCTCGGCCACCGTGACCTGACGCAGCGCCGCCTCGTCCAGCGTGCGTCGATCCACCTTGAGGTAGGCCACGCCATCGGCGGCGATCACTACTGCTTCCGCCACGCCGCGCACCTCGCGTAAGCGCCGGGCCAGCAAGTGGGCTTCCACCTCGTCGAGAGCGCCCACGTTCAGCAAATAGCTGCTCAGGTAACGCGGATTTTGCATGGTCCAGGCCACCAGCAGCCAGGCCAGCGCCGCCAGCGCGGCGAAGGCGAACACGCCCGATAGACCATACCGTCCGTGCAGCCAGCCGCCCAGCGCGCCCCCGGCGAACGCGCCGAGAAACTGGCTGCTGGAATAGACCCCCAGCGCCGTGCCCTTGGCGTCGGGCGGGGCCAGTTTGGCGATCAGCGAGGGCAGCATGGCTTCCAACAGGTTGAACGCCGTGAAAAAGAGCAGCAGCAGCCCCGCGATGGCCAGCACCGTGTCGTGCCGGTGCAGCAAGCCGAACTCAGCCAACATCAAGGCCAGCACCGCGCCGATAAAGACCGGTTTCAACCGGCGGTATTTTTCGGCGAGGAGCACGAACGGCGCCATCGCCAGGATCGAGACGAGCAGGAC
>JAWOHQ010000007.1:0-2640 GCA_046485105.1 Candidatus Competibacteraceae bacterium
ATCCAGTTGACGATGCGCAGCGACAGCGGATACGGCTCCCAGCCGTTGCCGTGGCCGGGCGGATTGTCGGCGATCCAGCGGGCGATCAGGGCGCGCTGCCAGTCCCGGCGGTCCGCCGCGCCCGCCGCGTTGAGATCGTCGAAGTAGTGCAGGTTGTACAACCAGAGTTTGTCCCAGTCCGGCCGGTTCCAGTCGCCGGGAGCCGCGAGGGTGCGGGTTTGGTCGAGGAAACGGAAGGTGGCGGGACCGTGTAGGCAAGGTTCGCCCACCGGTGGGGTGATCCAGGGACCCACGACCGGGCGTAACGGCGGGGCGGGACGGCGATCGGGATGCGGCCGGTACAGCCGAAACCACAGCCGCCCGTAGAACTGTACCGGCCGCAGGTAGCGCAGGGTGTGGAAATAGCGCGATAGCATCCCGCTGGACCCGTCAGGCCAGTTCGATGGCGATGCGGCTCACTTCCAGAATCTCGTCCAGGGGGATCGGCGCCGGCCCACCCTGCTCGATGGCCCGCACGAAAGCCGCCGCGCAGGCTTTTTGGCCCTTGTCCTGCCGCCACAGGTTCAGTTTTTTGAATCCCGGCCAGCCGTAACCCGTCAGCCGGCGGAAATTGTCGAGCTGCAACACCCGCCCGGCGCAGAACACCTCCAGCCGCTCCTTGGGAAAGGCTTTGCTGCCGTTGGCGAAGTAATGCACCGTCCCGATCGAGCCGTCGGCGAAGGCCAGGCCGATGGACACCGTGTCATTCGTCGGGCCGGACATGGCCAGCCGCTGCCAGCCCGTGATCGGCGCGCCGGCCAGAAAGCGCAGCAGGTCTATGAAGTGGCAGGCCTCGCCGATGATCCGCCCGCCGCCCGCGGCTGAATCCTGCGTCCAGTGCCCGGCGGGAATGGCTCCGGCGTTCACGGTCATCACGAAGGTTTTGGGGCCGGGCGCGCCGGCCAGCAGCGCCTTGATCTTTTGCGCCTGCGGGGCAAAGCGCCGATTGAAGCCCACCATCAGCACACTCCCTCCCCCCTCGCGGGGGAGGGTTGGGGTGGGGGGGTCGGCCGCGCCGCACGCTTGTTCGATCTCCGCCAGTTCCTCCCGCGTCAAACACAACGGTTTCTCGACGAATACCGCCTTGCCGGCTTGCAGCGCCTGGATGACATAGCGGGCGTGGCTATCGTGGCGGGTGGTGATGACCACCGCCGAGATGTTGGCGTCGGCCAGGACTTGCCCGGAATCCGTGGTGGTCGCGGCGAAGCCGAATTTACGTCCCGCGTGCAATCCGCTGACGCCGTTGCGGGAAGCAACCAGGTTCAGGCGCGCGCCCGCCGCACGGAAGGCGGGGATCAACACCCCGGTCGCGTAGTTGCCCGCGCCGATGAAGCTGACGGCCGCCGGGTGGGACCGCCCCCCCTCCCCAACCCTCCCCCGCAAGGGGGGAGGGAGCGGGGATTCTCCCCTCTCCCCGTGGGAGAGGGGTCGGGGGTGAGGGCCATCGCCCCTCTCCCCGGGTGGGAGAGGGGTCGGGGGTGAGGGGGAAGCCAGCGCCACCGTCCGCCGCCGCAGCGTCGCTTCCGGCTGTTCCGCGGCGGTTGGATATTGCAGCAGGATGCCGAGCGACGGCCCCGCGCCGCCCACCAGCGCATAGGCTTGCTCGGCGTCGGCTAGGGCGAAGCGGTGCGAAATCAGCGGTTTCACGTCCAGTCGGCCGTCAGCCAGCAGGTCCAGCACGGCTTCGAAGTTGCGCTGCTCGGTCCAGCGTACGAACCCCACCGGATAGTCCTGACCGCGTTCCTCGTAATTGGGGTCGTAGCGCCCCGGTCCGTAGGAGCAGGACACCTGGAAGGTCAGCTCCTTTTCGTAGAAGTCCGCCCGCGCCAGTTCCAGCCCGGTGACGCCGACCAGCACGATGCGCCCGCGCTGGCGGCACATCCGCGCCGCCTGGCTCACCGGTTCGCTGCTCCGGGTGGCGGCGGTGAGGAGCACGGCGTCGACTCCGCGCCCGCGCGAGAACGCCTGGGCCGCCGCCAGTGGGTCCTGGCCGGCGGCCAGATCGACGGTCTCGGCCCCGAACCGCCGCGCCAGCGCCAGCTTGGCCGGGTCGAAATCCAGTCCCAGCACCCGGCAGCCCTGGGCGCGCAGCAGTTGCACCGCCAGCAGCCCGATCAGCCCCAGACCGGTGACGACGACCGTTTCGCCGAGGGTGGGCGCGATCAGGCGGATGCCCTGCAGGGCGATGGCGCCGAGCACGGTGCAGGCGGCTTCCTCATCCGCCACGGCGGCGGGGATCTTGGCGCACAGGTTGACCGGGACGCTGACCGCTTCGGCGTGTTTGCCGTTGCTGATCACCCGGTCGCCGGGGGCGAAGGCGACGACGCCGGGACCGGCCTCCAGCACCACGCCGACGTTGCAGTAGCCCAGCGGCAGCGGTTGGTCGAGCTTGCCGAACACCGCCTCGACCGTGGGCAGCAGGCCGTCGGTTTTCATCTTGTCCAGCACCATCCGCACCTTGTCGGGCTGCTGGCGGGCTTTCTCGATCCAGCCGGCCTTGCCGAACTCGACCAGCATCCGTTCGGTGCCGGCGGAGATCAGGGTATGAGTGGAGCGGATCAGGATCTGGCCGCGCTGGACGGCGGGACAGGGCGCGTCGGC
>JAWOHQ010000072.1:0-2504 GCA_046485105.1 Candidatus Competibacteraceae bacterium
CAGGGCAGGGTCTGGCATAAGGTATGGCTCCAGCAAGAGTTGATGACGGCAAGTCACCGCCGCCGACATCACGGTTAGCGCAGCAGCGGGCAATCCTACATTACTCAACCTAAAGCCGCTTCGATCCAGTCCCAACGCTGGTCCTTGACCATGACGAAGCGGCACCGGCCTTCGGAAAGTCCGGCCCACAATCCCCCGAGCAACCGGTCGTCTTCGGCGGCGGCCCAGCGGTCGGCGCCTTTGTATTCCACGGCCAAAATGACCCCGTGCGGCAACTGGCAGAGGAAATCCGGATAGAAGCGGCCATCAGCTTTTTGCAGGAAGAACGCGCAGCCTTCCCGCCGCACCAGATTGCGCACCCAGAATTGAATCCGCCCTTTTTGCGCCTGGGTATCCAGCCAGCAGGCGCAGAAGAATTCCTCCTTGCTGTCGAAATCGCCGATGCGGCCATAAAAATGCCCGCGAAACTCGAAGCGACCGAACCGGCCGTCGTAGTCCCGGCTCGGCGCGTAGGCGTGGGGGTGAAACTCGAAAACGCAGTCCGCGCCGACCGCGACGCGGGCAGCCGCGTCGTCGCCGAACAATGCCTGTTGCACGGCTTTTCCCGCCGCTTGCTGGCGCGAGGTTCGGATGCGCGCTTCGAGGAGCTTGCGGATCAGGAACTTCTGCAAGTTGGCGCGGGCGAGGGTGAAACCGGGATGGCGCAGCAATTCCATCAGCCAGGCGGCGACGAACGCCCGCTTGCTGGCGTGGGTCAGGGACGGCTCCGGCAGGTTGCGGCACAGCCAGGTCGCCAGCCGCGTCTCGTCCCAATGTTCGGACGGGTAGACCAGACCCAGATCGCGTTGCAGGTCGGGCAGGAAGCGCGATACGAGCTTGCCGCTGGCGCCGTCGATGTCGATCTCCCCGCCTTCAGCGACCTGGAGGCCGGCGCTCAGCGCGGTCAGTTCGTCGGTGGTCGGCGCGGCGGCGTAGGGGGACAGATCCCACGGATATTCCAGCGCCTCCGGGTCGTCGAACCAGCGCAATTCACCATTGACGCGCAACGCCAGTTGCGGAACGCGCAACCGCTCGCCCCGTTCGGCGGGCGTCTGAAAAAATTCCACCGCCGTGGTGCGGCTGGCTGTGGCCGCTTCATCGATCGCGGCGGCGGCGGTCGCCGAACGCACCGATGCCTTCAATGCGTCCGTCTCTTCCTCGGTCAGCGGTGCGCTGAGGGTCAGGGTGTTGCGCTGGCTATTCCAACTCACCTTGTCGCGAATGGGTTTGGAAACGCTCTTGAGATCAGGCTTCTCGGGCAACGCGATCACCACCGGCCGCACGACCACGCGCCCCGCGTGACCTTCCAGATCGAGTCGCGCCTGCTCGGCGCGGGCGGCGGTCACGAACTCGCTCGCTTCGCGCCGTTCGAAGCCGGCCCCGGCCACCAGGCGGTCGCGCAGGGCTTGGGCGGTTTCCGCGAAGTTGCGCGAGACGACGAAGGCATAGGATTGATTGAGCGGCCGGTTTTGTCGATGGCGGGCTTCGGGCTGCCGCAGCACCCGCCCCAACAACTGTTCGACCGCCGTGGCCGAATGCAGCGCGGCCATGCTCGCCAGGATGTAGGCGAACGGGCAATCCCAACCCTCGGCCAGCGCCTTCTGGGTGATGACGAAGTTCACCGGACAAGCTGGGTCGGCGATGCCCAGCCGGTACTCCGCCTCGATTTTTTCCAGGCCCCGGTCCTCGCCGGTAGCGATGACGATGGCTTCGGGCGGAATGCGATGGTTGGTGATGAGTTCGTCGCGGACGCGCGCCACGTCCAGCGTTTCGACGCCGCTCCGGCGCGGTTCGGCTTGAATCAGCACGATGGGGCGCAAATAGGCCGCGCCCGCGCGGCGTTCTTCATCGGCCAGTTGGTGGAGGGCCTCGCGGCGGCCGATGGCGTCGGCCAGGCATTGCTGCCAGTGGGGCTCGGTTTCCAGCACGACCGGCAGCTTGATCATTTCCTCCGCCTTCAATTCGGCGGCCGATACGCTGTGCAGGACGTTGGAGGGCGTGCGTTCGAGATCGGGCGTGGCGGTCAACTCCATGACGCCGCTGGGGCGGAAGCGGGCCAGCATGTCGAACGCCAGTTCGGTGCGGCTGTTATGGGCTTCATCGACGATGACGAAGGGCCGGCGCAGGCGCAGGACGTTGGCGAGCGAGTAGGGCGTGGCGTCGCCGTCGGTCAGCAGCAGTTCTCGTTGCGCGGGCGCGAGGGAGTCGAAATGATGCATCAACGCCCCGCTGGACTGGTAAACCTTGCGGCATTCCTCGTCTTCCACCTGGAACGCCTGGCGGGTGGCGACGATGATCGTGGTGGCGGTGTCCAGCGTCGCGCGGGTGACGCTCTTGGCTTCCTCCAGGTCCATCACCGCGACCGGGCCGGCGTCGCGCAACGCGGCGTGGTAAGGATGCCCGCGATCCCGCAAGGCGCGCAAGGTCTGCCCGCGAATCGGCTTGCTGGGAACCAGCCAGAGGAT
>JAWOHQ010000291.1:0-5030 GCA_046485105.1 Candidatus Competibacteraceae bacterium
ACGCCCGGACAGGGCAGCACCTTTACCCTGGTTTTGCCGTCCTTGACGATGGCGGACCGGGCCGTCGTCATGGAGGAGCCCATCACCTCGGTTGCGGAGGTTTCCTTTGCCCCCGCCCGGATCCTGGTGGCGGATGACAACGCGCCCAACCGTCGGCTGCTGGTGGAGTACCTGGCGTCTTATCGCTTCGACTGGATCGAAGCCGAGGACGGCGCCCAGGCCCTGGCGCGGGCTCGGGAACATCGGCCGGCGCTGATCCTGATGGACATCGCAATGCCGGTGCTGGACGGCCTGGAGGCGACCCGGCGGCTGAAAGCCGATCCGGCCACGGCAGGGATTCCGGTGATCGCGGTCACCGCCTCGGTGACCCCGGAACAGGAGGCGGAAGTACGAACTCTCTGCGATGCCTACCTGCGTAAACCCGTGAGCCAGTCGATGTTGATCGCCACCTTGCGGCGTTTTCTGCCTCTTGCCGGGGCGACGGTGGCAACACCGAGCGCGGGGCGCGAACCGGCTGACCCTTCGCCCGGCGGCGGGAATTGGCGCCTTCCGGCGGCGCTGTACGAACGCTTGCAAGCGCTGCGGCCGCCCTTCACGTCGATCAATGAACTGGAGGCGTTTGGCCGCTCGCTGGCTTTGGAAGGCGAACGAGAGGAAAACCCCGCCTTGCGTGATCTGGGTCAGCTTTTGCTGCGCCAGGCCGAGGCTTTCGACGTGGTTGGCCTGCGCCAGCGGATTGAGGCGCTCAAGGCAACGGCGCAACCCGGCGGTTAGAACATCCATGTCGCGAGATCAGAGCGAAAACGGACGGCGCAGCATCCTGGTGGCGGACGATGATCCCCGTAATGTCCGGGCGGTGGGCGGCCTGCTCAAGGAGGCCGGTTACCTGATTCACGTAGCTGAGAGCGGCGAACTGGCCCTGGCGATCGCCGAGGAAGTCCCGCTCGATCTCATTCTGCTGGATATTCTGATGCCGGGAGGAATGGACGGCATCGAAACCTGCCGGCGGCTCAAGGCCGACGAGCGCACCCGCCCTGTTCCGGTGATCTTTCTCACCGGCAAGGAAGACGAGGAGACCATGGTGCGCGCCTTCACGGCCGGCGGCGCGGACTATGTGAAAAAACCGTTCGATGCGCGGGTGCTGTTGGCCCGGGTTCGAACCCATGTGGAACTGGGTTTGCTGTCGCGCGCGCTGGAGCGCGCCCTGGCCGAACGCACCCGAGAACTCAGCGACGCCAACGCCCGGCTCCGGCAACTGACCCTGGAGGTGTCGTTGATCGAGGAACGCGAACGGAAGCGCATGGCGGGCGAACTACACGACAGCCCGATGCAGAAGCTGGCCCTGGCCCAGTTCCAGATCGCGGCCGGCGCCCGGAGTCGGGACCGGGAAGCGGAGGAACGCCTCGACACCGGCCTGGAATTGCTGCGGGAAGCGCTACAGGAACTGCGCTTCCTGCAATTCGAACTCAGCCCTCCCTGCCTTTACCAGGAGGGTTTGGCCCCGGCCCTGGGATGGTTGGCGTCTCATGCCAAGCGCCGCTTCGGCGTCGCTTTGTCGTTTACCGTTTCCCACCCGCCGCCGGCGCTCGACCAGGACCTGGCCATCGTCCTGTTCCAGTGCGCCCGGGAACTCGTTTACAACGTGGTCAGGCACGCCCGGGCCTCGACAGGCTGGATCGAACTCGAGGTCCGCGACGGCGCGGCATGGCTCGTGGTCGGCGATAACGGCCGGGGCTTCCCGTCTGACGCCGCAACGCGACAGCCGGGCGTTGGGGGCGGCTACGGCCTGTTCGGCGTGCGCGAGCGCCTGGCGCTGCTGGGCGGCGATCTGGCCATCGAGTCGGGCGCCGACGGTAGCCGCGTCTCGGTGTGGACGCCGCTTGCGCCCAATGCCGACAACCCCCCTCGCCCTTTGGGAGAGGAGTTGGGGGTGAGGGCGTTCTCCATGGGCGGGGATCGGAGCTGAAGGCGTCATGACCCTCACCGTGCTGCTCGCCGACGATCATGTGCTGTTCCGGCAAGGACTCGCCCTGCTGGTACGCGAGCAGGGGGACTGGGAGATCATCGGCGAAGCCGGCGACGGCGCGGCGGCGGTCGCTCTCGCCGAAGCGCGCCGACCCCGCATCGTGGTGCTGGACGTGGAGATGCCCGGCATGAACGGCATCGAGGCCGCGCGCCGGATCAGGCAGGTGTCGCCGGAGACCCGGATCGTGGCGCTGTCGATGTATGGGGATGCGCACTATCAGCAGCGGATGTTTGAGGCGGGCGCCTCGGCCTACGTGCTGAAGAACGAGGCCATCGACGACCTGGTCGAGGCCATCCGGGCCGCCCTGCGGGGCGACCGTTTCGTCAGCCCCACCGCCGCGCCGAATGGTCCCACGGTCGCGCGGCGCAGCGCCGAACTCGACCGACGCGCCCTGACCGAGCGGGAGGTCAGCGTCCTGCGCCTACTGGCGCAAGGCCAGCGCAACAGGGAGATCGCCGAGACGCTCGGCATCAGCGCCAAGACGGTGGAAACCTACCGCGGTCGGATCATGCTCAAGCTCGGCATCGACAACCTGCCGGGCCTGGTGAAGTTCGCCATCCGGGCCGGGATTGCCTCCACAGAACTTTGATCGGAGGTGACCGTTCGTCTCTCCCTTTGGTCCGCTGCTCGAAAGGGACTTTGTAAAATTTTGGATTGCTGGATCCCTTGACCTCCCCTTGAGGATGGTCCTTACGTTAGACCTGACTTTGCTATATTCGCTGACGGGTGCTTTAACCACGGTTCGGGGGAATCGACCGATGAGGCGGAGGTTGTAACCAATTTAACGGGTCAGGCCCCTTACTTCTTTGCTAATTTCTTTGGGGCACGGCCAGCATCGGTTCATTCCAGGAGCCCGAATGGGTGAGAAAAGCGAGGTAACTTTATGAAAGTGCGATTGGGACCTGTCGTTGTTCTATTGGCGGCTCCGGCTCTGTTTTTGGGGGTCGCCCAAGCGGAGAAGGCCGACTGGGCCGGCTCCGCAGATCATCTGGTGGTCGGGCGGTATGAGGGATCGGTCATCACCTCCTACGAAACCAAAGCCTACGAAGAATTGAAGCTGCCTTTCAAACCGCTGGAGCGTGGAGAGAAGGATAATCCCGACGCCTGGCAAACGGACGTCTCGGGGAAGCTTACCTCGATCCGGTACGAAGGTCCCGAAGGTCGTTCGATCCTTGAGGTCATGCGTAACTACGAGGCGGCATTGAGTTCGAACGGCTTCAGGATTCGCTTCTTCTGCAATGGCGCGGAGAAATGCTCGCCCGGTCGAGCGATCCCAACCTTTTGGCAGGCTGGCAAAGGATCGGTTGGCCTTCCGTCAACCTGGAACAGCACGATCTATCTGTTGGCGGAGCGGGATGCGCCGGAAGGCCGGGTGACCGTCGGGATGCTGGGGGTCGAGACCAAGGCCACGCAATCGCGGCCGTTGACCCCGCACGTCGCCGTCACGGTCGTCGAATCGAAGCCGATGGAGACCGACAAAGTCGCGCTGGTGAGCGCCAGCGAGATGCGGCAGGCGCTGGAGCGCGATGGGCGAATTGCGATCTACGGAATCTACTTCGACTTCGACAAGGCCGAGATGCAACCCGACTCGGAGCCGCAGATCGCGCAATTGGCGGCGCTCATGGAAGAGAACCCACAGTTGCAGGTGCTGATCGTGGGACATACGGACGGCAAGGGCGCATTCGACTACAACTTGTCGCTATCCCAGCGACGAGCGCAGGCCGTGGCGGACACCCTCGCGTCGGCCCATGGAATCGCTCGCGATCGTCTCACCCCCGCGGGCGCCGGCATGATCGCCCCAGTCGCCTCGAATCGGACGGACCAAGGGCGAGCAAAGAACCGGCGAGTGGAGATTGTCGAGCGCTACTCCGGCGGTTGATGGTGTGTGTCACCGTCCAACTTTGGAAGGATTCACGGCTAGCCTCTCGGGCCAGTTCAACTACTCTGAGTTGAGAGGTATCCATGCGCTACCAAGTTGTGCTTCACAGAACCGACGAAGGCATCAGCGTCTCGGTCCCGGCGCTCCCTGGCTGTTGGTCCGAGGGCGATACGGAAGAAGAGGCGCTGGCGAACATCCGGGATGCAATCGACGACTATCTGGTGGCTCTCCAAGATCAATATCGGGAGCCCGAGGTTCGGGAAGTCGAGTTTTGTGGTGATGAGCGATGGGACTCGCCAAGTGACGATCCCGCAGCATAATCCAATCAAGGCTTTCACGCTGGGCGGAATTGTCCGAGACGCGGGTTTGACGGTCGAGGAATTCCGGTGCTTGGTTGCATCGTGGGGCTCCCCGGTTTTCCAACCCTCGGCCAGCACCAGATTCACCGGGTGCAGCCGCACCAGCAACGCAGCCAGTGGAGGTTCCGGCTCCTCGCGCAATTTGCGCAACAATCGCGATGGTTTAAAGAAATGAGCAGTGTGCGCTGACGAAGGAAGTGTATAGTTCGCGACGGATGTGCTTCGTACCTCAGCGCATCCTACATGAGCCACACAGGCTTGAAGTCAACTCCGGTCTGGTGAAACACTGGCGATGCTCTTTAACCGCTTCGCGCGGCTCACGAACGAAAGCCCTCGGCTCCGCCGCTTCCATGGAGTGAAGCTATACTACTGATGATCGCCGGCGAGGCCATCGCATCGTCACGGGCGACCGGGCGGGCGTTGTCCGATCATCGGGTTCCGGGGCATCGTCAAACCGTGCTGAGACCGGCGAGTTCTGGTGGGATAGCGAACCGGTCGGGATTTTATGGGCCTTGGTGGCGCATAAAGGTTATACCACTGAAAAAGGCTATCAAAACAAATGTATTTTTCCAACGATGGCGAATCGTAGTAGATTAGCGGAAACCGCATAATCACTTGTTGGCCAGGAATAGAGAATGAATAAAGACACCTTCAAGTTTTTTCTCTATCGCTTGAACAAGGAATTAAGATCAGATCTGTTCTGTGGTTTTGATCGGCCCAAGAAAACTGACAATGATTGGCTTGAAGAATATCTCAAAAAAATTTG
>JAWOHQ010000410.1:0-2952 GCA_046485105.1 Candidatus Competibacteraceae bacterium
GTCAAACTCGACAAGACCCCACCGGTAGTGACGATCAACGTCCCCGCTAACGGCGCGGAGTACATCCTCGGCGAAGCGATCATCGCCGACTGGACGGTCAGCGACGCACTGTCGGGGATCAAGACGCAACAGGGCACCGCCAATAACGGCGCGGCGATCGACACCGCTAGTGCCGGTGAAAAATCGTTCCAGGTTAGCGCCACTGACCAGGCGGATAACAGCGCCGCGAGCACTCATACCTATACGGTCTTCAGCGCGGTACAGGCGACCGAGCGACTGATAAATAGTGTGACTGAAGCCGGGCTGGACCCGGGGCAGACCAACGCGCTGAACCAGGTATTGCGCAATGCCGTCAACAGCGCGAACCGGGGCAACACGAATGCCGTCACTGGTCAGATCACTGCCTTCATCAATCAGGTTGAAGCCCAGCGGGGCAAGAAGATCGATTCAGAGACCGCCGACCAGTTGATTAGCACAGCCCGCAAGATTCTGGTGGCCTTGACCATCCGCTAAGCTCCACAGCGTACCCATCCCTCAACCCTCTCTCATTTGTGGGAGAGGGTTTTTTATCTTCAACCGTTAATCGTTTAGAAGGGATGGCGCGCGGTGCCGGGGAGTTTCGGTGAATCAATGGGCAAGACGATAAGATCGACTGACTTGGGGCGGGTGATACCCCTGCTCGACGTGGACGGCGAGCGCGGCCGCGCTGGCGTCCGTGCGTCCGGCATGAACGGTTTCCAGGTGCTGCCCCGCCCGCCGGTGCAGGAGGCCGCGCCGTCCGGCGCTCAGTTGTTCGTAGATCACCTCCCCATACAACTCGTGATGAAAAGCGTAGCGGGTGGCGACCGTTTCGTCCGGCTCCAGACTGAGACCGGCTTCCCGCAGCAGCCCGTACCGACCCGCCAGGGCGGCGCAGCGGCGTTCCTGCGCGTCGCGGTCGCAATCCAGAACCGCGGCGAGCAGGGCGGTGGTGAACTCCACGCCCAGAGCGCTGGCGGCCTCCAGGGTTTGCCGTTCGTCGAAGCTCAAACCCGCCAGGCGCTTTTCGATCAATGCTCGACCGGCGAGCGGAATGCCGCGGGCCAGGGTGGCGGGATCGGCCGCCAGCCGCCATGCCTCGGCGCACGGGGTCAGGAAGCCGCGGGCGAGCCACTGCTCGACCAGGGCGTCCATCAGCAGCGGATACCCGCCGGAACGCTGATACAGCACCGGCGCCAGACGGGACGCCAGCCCGGCATCGGCGAACCGGGCCATCAGGTAGCCCTCGACCGCCGCAGGTTCCAGTTCGACCAGGGGGAGCAGCGTGACGGCGGGGCGACGGCGCCATTCATTCAACAGCCCGGGAGCCAGTTGGTTGCCCACCCGTTTGACTCCACCCTCGCCGGTACGCCAGGTCGCAATCACCAGCAGGCGGGCGTCGCGGCGCAAAGTCCAGGCGTTCAGCCATTCCAGGGTCGCGGGAGCGGCCCATTGCAGATCTTCCAGCAGCAGGATACCGGGTTCGACATCGGTCAACGCCTCCAGCGCCGCCGTCAGCTCACGCGGCATCCGCGCCCCATCGGCGTCCCGCACCCGCTGCCGCAGCGCCGCGTCCCCGCCGGGTGGGATCAAGGCCGGCAACTGAAGCAGCCATAGCGGCGCCTGGCGGTCGAGGACCGTGATCAGACGGTTCCGCCAGCCCCCGCGCGCCAGCGCGCCCAGGGCATCCAGCAGGGGCAGATAGGGTTCGCCTGCGCCGTAATGTTCGACGCACTGACCGCGCGCCACCCAACCCCGCCCGGCGTCGATCCGCTGGAGAAAGGTTTCCGCCAGCGTGGTCTTGCCGATGCCGGCGGGACCGAGCAGCAGGACGCTGTGCGGGCGACCGGCCCGGGCGTGTTCCCAAGCCGCTCGCAGCCGATCTGAGACCGCTTCCCGGCCGACGCAGTAGTTCCGCCGAACGGAATCAGGTCGGTCAGGATCGCCGCCATCCGGTTCCGCCAGCGGGTCGAACCCGGCCTCGACCAAACCGACGAATCGATAACCATGGCGTCCGAAAGTTGCGATGAACCGGGGCTGGTGGGGGGTGTCGCCCAGCACTTTGCGCAGTTCCAGGATGCATTGCTTGGGCGCGGCGTCGGTCCCGAAACGCCCTGGCCAGATGGCCTGGCTCAATTCGTCGCGGCTGACGACCCGGTCGCGATGCTCGATCAGATAGCGCAGGACCGCCAGGGTCTTGTGGCGCATCGGCACACACTCCGCCCCGCGGCACAGACGCCCGTGCGTTACGTCCAGACGAAACGGGGGGAAATTCAGCGAGTACGACCCGGACATCATTTATTCTCGCTCAGAACCCGCACCAAAACTCCCTCTCCCTGCGGGAGAGGGGTTTTTCCCGCGCCATATCGGGGACGATGCACGTCCGAACGCCTTTTCCATGTTTCCACTTGGTGACATGGTGAGCTCCGCTTTGCTATAAGGGTTCCTGTTCGTGGGCCAGCACCTGTTCGATGAAGGTCAGCAGCTCATCGAGCGAGCCGAACAGGGCGGCTTGGCCGGAGACCACATGCTCGACCCGCCCGGTCCAGCGGTCGCGGCGCGGCATGCCACCGTCGCGCACCTGGATGACGAACGCCCGATGCGGCGACAGCGGCGCTTCAACGTCGAGCGACTTCAGCATGACGGTTCCTTAACGATCGCGTTGAACGGAATCAACTCTCGATCAGTCTAGTTGGCGGGCGCTGCAAGTCTTTAAAGAGTTCTTAAATTTTCCTTAAATTTGCCGGGGCGCGGCGCCAGGTGATGAACCGTGCGCCGGCCTGCTCTCGTTTGAAGTTGACGAAAAATTCAATGAGCCAAATGCCTGCCTTGTACTTCGGACCGTATCGCCTGGTCGGGCCACGCGGTCCCTTGTGGCGGGAAGGGGATGAAGTTCCGCTGCGGCCGAAGACGCTGGAAGTGCTGTGGTATCTG
>JAWOHQ010000423.1:0-4073 GCA_046485105.1 Candidatus Competibacteraceae bacterium
ACTGCGCCTTACCACCGAGCGGCTGCTGGGTGATCATCGAGTACGGGCCGGTCGAGCGGGCATGGATCTTGTCGTCGACCAGGTGGGCGAGCTTCAAGAGATAAGGCGCTTGCGCCGCATCCACCAGCCGCCTGCTTGGTGGATGCGCTGCGCTTATCCACCCTACATTCATCAATTCAGCCTGGTTGAAGCACAAGGCTGGCTTGAAAGGCCTGGATTTGGGACGAAGAGATTTTCCATGACCATCGCGGATCACGACGCCCCGCCATCGGCCGCTTCCGCGGGTCGGGTGCGGCTGGATCGATGGTTGTGGGCCGCGCGATTTTTCAAGACGCGCGCGCTGGCGGCCGAGGCGGTCGCCGGTGGCAGGGTGCATATCGGTGGCCAGCGCGGCAAGCCTTCCCGCGCGGTCCATCCCGGCGAGATCCTGCAAATTCAGCGCGGTCCCGATGAGTACATTATTACGGTCAAAGCCTTAAGTATCCGGCGTGGCCCCGCCAAGGAGGCGGTCCTGTTATACGAAGAGACCGCCGAAAGCCGCCAGCGTCGCGCGGATCTCAGCGAGCAGCGCCGTTTGCAGCCCCACGTGGATTTGCGCTCCGCCGGTCGCCCGACCAAGCAGGATCGCCGCCGCATCGTGCGGTTTACCGACCCAAACGGTTAGGCTTGGGCGCCGCCACCGATCAGCCAAGTAGTGCGCGCCTGGAATAGGGGCCTTTTGTTTCGGACAGAGTGGCTTAGAGTGTGTGCTCTAAATTTCCTTGGTAGCGTCTTCAATCGATAAGGCGTTGTCGAGCAGGGAATTCCAGGACATCGAGCCGTTGGGATTCCCGGAAGGATCAAATTGAGTCAAGTCGCGGAATGCCGGCCAGGCTTGCGCGATTACAAAGGGGCTTCAGACATGAAAACCGATTTTCTCGAACCACAAACATCCCATGCCGCGCGGGGCTTCCCGCGCCAAATCTGGCTGGCGGGACTCGGCGCGTTCGCCAGAACTCAGGAGGAGAGCGGGCGGTTCTTCGAGGTCTTGGTCGAGGAGGGTCGGATGGTGGACCGTCGGCTGAAGAAAACCGACGGACAACCCACCGAGCCAGAGGTCGAGCCGATGCCGGGGGGGATCGAGGTCCTGAAAGGACGGGCTGGAGTAATCCGAGACCAAGCGACCGGTACCTGGAACAAGCTGGAACTAGTTTTTCAGGCCCGGGTGACGCGCGCTCTGAGTCAATTGGGGGTGCCGACCCAGGAGGATGTGCGCCTGTTGCGCCAGCAAGTGGACAGACTCACTGAGAATATTCAGGTATTGACTCGCGCGGCGGAGTCGGCGACCCGCCAGGAGCGCGCCGGCGATGCGGCCGAATCGCCGGTTGTCGTCAGGGACTAGCGTTCGCTCCTCTCCTCCGCGACGAGGGTTCGCTACCAATACCGTTCGGCATAGCTACGCGACCGTTTGTGCAAGAAATAACTCCTCTAGCGCCCCTTCCGGTACGTGCAGTAACCGTTCGCCGAACAGAACGTGATAGTCGGCCGTGGTTTCCGGTTCGCGGATGACGGACAGCACTTCGCCGACCGTGCCCGGTTGCACCGCGACCGCGCCGTTGATCGTCAGAGCCAGCCGGGGAGTCACCCGATCACCGCGTTCGAAGCGATTGGGAATCCAGGGGGCGTCCGCCGCGATCAGTTCGTGTTCCCGGCAACCGACGATGCGGTTATCCGCATCCAGGAAATGCACGGCGTAGATGAGTTGATCCAGCAAAAATACGCCCACGTGGTGGACGTAGCCCACGCTGCCGCGTCGGACCAAGACCGTGCCGGTCGCCTGACCGGGATACGTGCCATCGTTGCGGACGTTGCGAATCACCCGCACGGCGTCGCCACAGGCGAATAGGGGTTCTAGCATCATGAGCGGTGCGCGATCGAAGTGAGTGGGATCTTGACTTCTCGGCCCGCGACCTGACGGTGGAAGACTTTGAACACTTTTTCGGTCAGAGCGTCGGAATCCACAAAATCCTGATAGGCGTGTTGCAACAGCGCCGCATAGCGGTCGCGTTCCTCGGCTTCCGGCATGACGCCCTCGGCTTTCAGATAGTCATGAAAGCGTTTCAAGATATGCAAACGACTGGTTTCGACCACGGCTGGATCAAAGTCGATGGCGAAGTAGTTCAGGAAATCCTCGGCCGAGGACAGTTCGGCCAGTTCCTGGCGCAGGGTCGTCGCGAGCATCATGGCGATACCTCGTTAAAGTGGGAAGTGGGTGGAAAAGTACGCGCGCCAAGCGAACATATCGTGACCTCACGATGACCGTTCGGCGCGGACCGGGCGGTCGGGCAGGGCGGCGACCCGGAGCTTCGGTCTATCTCCGAGTTGATGATGAAAGGCCTGCAATTCGGTGGTTTCAGGCAGGCGTTTGTGATGGCCGACGAACGCGCGGATCTTCTGGAGCAGGACGCCGGCTTGCCGAGGATTCAGCGCGATGCCCAGATCTTGATAGACCTTTAGCACGGCCTTGGCGCCGGAATGCTTGCCGAGCACCAGCCGATGACTGCGGCCCAATTCCGCGGGATCCACCCCCTGATAATTGAGCGGATGCTTGAGCAGACCGTCGACGTGGATGCCGGCTTCGTGAGTGAAGACCCCTTCGCCGACCAAGCTCTTGTGCCAGGACAGCGGTCGGTTGGCGGCGGCGGCGACCCGCGCCGACAGGGCGGGGAAGCGCGACAAATCCACGTCGATTTGGAAGCCGTATAGCTTGCGCAGGCCCATCACCACCTCTTCCAGCGCGGCGTTGCCGGCCCGCTCGCCCAGCCCGTTGACCGTGGTGTTGGCGTGGGTGGCCCCGCCCAGCGCGGCAGCCAGGGTGTTGGCGGTGGCCAGCCCCAGATCGTCGTGGGCGTGCATTTCCAGTTCGAGGTCCACCGCGGCGCGCAGTCGCTGGAAAATCGCCAAGGTCCCGAACGGCTCCATGATGCCGAGCGTATCGGCGAAACGGAAGCGGCGCGCGCCGGCATCCTGGGCGGTTTCGGCGGCTTGCATCAGGAAGTCGTGATCGGCCCGCGAGGCATCCTCGCCGCCAACGATGACGTCCAGGCCTAAATCCCGCGCCTGAGGTACGCAACGGCGGATGGCATCCAGGGCTTGTTGGCGGCGCCAACCCATTTTGTGGCGCAATTGTTGGTCGGACAGGGGTACGGAGAGATCGATGGCCCAGATCCCCAGATCGCGGCATAACCGCAGGTCGGTTTCCCGCATCCGACTCCATACCAGCAGTCGGGCGTTCAGGTTCAGCGCGACGAGATCGCGAATGCTGTCCCGCTCCTCGGCGCCCATCGCCGGAATGCCGATTTCCAGTTCCGGGACGCCCAGTGCGGCCAGGTCGCGGGCGATGGCGCGTTTTTCGTCCTGGGAGAACGCCACGCCCGCGGACTGTTCGCCGTCGCGCAGGGTGGTGTCATCAATCACGAGGGTGCGGGGAGTAGCGGGCATGGCGGCGGTCTCGACGGAAGTGGCTATGCCAGGACATCTGCAAAGCCCGCGCCAATTCAGAATAAATTTTTTAAATCAATGGGTTGGGTAGTTAATTCTGACTGCGGAGAAGGGTTTCGCACAGGTTGGCGCGGGTTTTTGTGAGGAAACCAACAAGAACCCGGCTCCTGCGCGCCGTACCCTGAAAGGGACTCTGCCTAAGCGGCCGGGTTATTCGACCTTTTCGACTTTTTTGACTTCAAGTTTGAGCACGATATTGCCACCTTCGGCGGCGTACTCCTCGATTACGCCCGCGAAGCTGACCGACTGGCCGGGAGTGAACTCCTTAATCTGCGATGGCTTGATGACAAACATGATATCCTTGCCGGGCTGTCCCTGGCCTTCCGTGTCCATGTCCACATGCATCCAGCCAAACTCGGCATAGTCGTCACCGAACTCGCGCGTGGTTTCAACGACCCGGCCCGACCACTGAACATTCTGGCCACGGATGGTTTGGAAGTAGCTCTGAAATGCCTCGGGACCCTGTCCCATGGCTTCCTGGTCTGGTGCATATGGAATCGTCGGCGTTTCGACCTTCGTCCCACTGTCGCCGC
>JAWOHQ010000457.1:0-5717 GCA_046485105.1 Candidatus Competibacteraceae bacterium
TCGCCGACTCACTCCCATGAGGCCCGTTTCACCGACCAGGGCGGCGGGTTGAGCCACACCCTGAACGTGCATCACAGCAAGTTCGGCGGGGTGTTGAACGGCATCGACTACGATGTGTGGAACCCGGAGGTCGATCCCCATATCCCCAGTCGCTACGGCATCGAGACCTTGGACGACAAGTACGCCAACAAGGATGCGCTGCGCGATCGGCTGTGGCTGAGCAAGGATTTCAAGCCGATCATCGCCTACGTCGGCCGACTGGACAGCCAGAAAGGCGTCGACCTGATCCATCACGCTATCTTCTACGCCTTGCGCAACAACGCCCAGTTCGTGCTGCTCGGCTCCAGCCCGGAACCGGCGATCAACCATCACTTCTGGAATCTGAAGCGGCATCTCAACGACAGTCCGGACTGCCATTTGGAGTTGGGGTTCAACGAGGAATTGTCGCACCTGATCTATGCCGGCGCGGATATGATCATCATGCCCAGTCTGTTCGAGCCCTGCGGCCTGACCCAGATGATCGCCCTGAAGTACGGCACGGTGCCGATCGTGCGCGAGGTCGGTGGTCTTAAGGATACCGTGTTCGACAAGGACTATTCCCACAAGCCGTTCGAGGAACGCAACGGCTACGTCTTTCAGAGCGCCGACCATGCGGGCATCGAATCGGCCATGCACCGCGCCATCGCGTTATGGTATGCCTATCCGGACGATTTTCGCCGCCTGATGATCCACGCCATGAGCTACGATTATTCGTGGTGCCGGCCCGGCCAGGATTACCTGAACATCTACGAGCATATTCGCTGCAAGTGATGTGGGGTGCATCACCTACCCGGCGATTGCCCCTCCCACACAGTGGGTTTGGCGTCGATCCGGCCGGCGACCGCATCCCTGTTTAACCCAGTCCTCGCTTAGGAGAATGTCACGCATGAGCCAGCTTCCAGAATATGTTGACGGTCTGCCGAATATCTGCGGTTCGGAGCCGATCGTGGAAGAGACCCTGCGCGCCAGTCGCGGCCAGCCGGTGTTTTTGCCAGAAAGCCGCGTCGATTTCGGGCGGATTCGGGCCGCCTGCGCCATCGCCCTACACATGCACCAGCCGCTGATTCCGGCCGGCGGCGGCGATCTGTCCACCGCAGAGGTCATCAGCAACCTCAAGTACATGATGGACAATCAGGGGATCGGTGATAACTACAACGCGCCGGTGTTTCACTGGTGCTATAAGCGAATCGGCGAATTCGTTCCCCAATTGATCGATGAGGGCAAGGAACCCCGGGTGATGCTGGAATACTCCGGCACCCTGTTCCACGGGATGCGCGCCATGGGCCTGAACAATGTGTTCGACGCGCTCGGCAACGCGACCTGCAATCCGCGTTATCGGCGTGGGGTGGAATGGCTGGGCTGTCCGTGGGGGCACGCGGTGGCGCCCTCGACCCCGGTTCAGGATTTCCGCTTGCACGTCAAGGCGTGGCAACACCATTTCGCCGCCATCTTCGGGTTGGAGGCGCTGGCGCGAGTGCGCGGTTTCTCACCCTCGGAAATGGCCCTGCCCAACCATCCCGATCTCGCCTACGAGTATGTGAAGACCTTGGTGGATTGCGGTTTTCAATGGTTGCTGGTGCAAGAACACACCGTGGAGCAGCCGGAAAACGGCTCGGGGCCGGAGAAAAAACACCTGCCGCACCGGCTGATCTGCACTAATTCCCAAGGCGAGACCGTCAGCATCATCGCCCTCATCAAGACTCAGGGCAGCGACACCAAGCTGGTAGCGCAGATGCAGCCCTACTACGAGGCTAAGAGTCTGTCGCGCTGGGAATTGGCCGGGAAATCCGTGCCGCCGCTGGTGACCCAGATCGCCGATGGCGAGAACGGCGGGGTGATGATGAACGAGTTCCCCGGCAAGTTCTTCGATACAGTGCATGAAGCCTCGAATTCGGACGTGCCGATGATGAACGGCACCGAGTATCTGGAGCACCTGTTCGCCTCGGGGATCAAGGAGGCCGACCTGCCGGCTCTCCAACCGTCGTTCCAGAAACGGATCTGGGATCGCTTCCAGCCGGGCGCCGGGTCAGAGAAGCTGGAAAAGGTGATCGCCGAATTGAAGCAGGAAGACGGTCGGTTCCACATGGATGGCGGTAGTTGGACCAACGATATTTCCTGGGTGCGGGGTTACGACAATGTGCTCGGGCCAATGGAGAAAGCCAGTTCGCTGTTCCATGAGAAAGTTTTGAAGCCCAAGGTTCCTTCTAGCGATCCTCGCTACCGCAAGGCATTGTTTTACCTGATGAGTTCGCAAACCAGTTGTTACCGCTACTGGGGTCAGGGTCTGTGGACCGATTACGGCCGCGAACTGTGCCGGCGGTCCAGCGCGATCACCGAATCCGATTTCTAGCGGTTCGGGCGGTTCCGCCGCGCCAGTCTCCAAATAACCATCATAATTGTTATTAACAGGGCCATGGCGGGCGATGGGGTGATTGACCGTCCTTCGCCATGGCCGACCACTAGAGGATACTGAATTATGGCGGACACCCTCTATCATGCGCTGGTGCTGAGCCTGCATCAGCCTCCCGGCAATTTGGAAGCGTTGCTGGAGCGGAGTGAGTCGGAAGCCAGGGATATTCTGTTGGCCATGGCGCGGATTCCCCAAGCGCTGGACGGCGCGCGGGAGGTCGGTCGGGTCCAGTTGGCGCTGTCCGGCTCGCTGTTGGAGACGCTGTCGAATCCGGCTTTTCAAAGCCGGGTCAGTGGGATCGTGGACTGCGAGTCCTTGCTGCACGCCGTGGCCAATTCCCCGAGCATCGACGTGCTCGGCAACGGCTACTACCATCCCGTTCTGCCGCTGATTCCGCCGGCTGACTGGGAGGCGCACCTGGAACGCTGGCGGAAGCTGGCTCGCCGCCCGTTCTTTCGCAGCGATTTTCAGGGATTCTGGCCGCCGGAACTGGGATTCTGCATGGAGATGATCCCGCTGCTGCGGCGGTTCGGCTATAGATTCGTGTTGGTGGATGACGAACACGTGCAGTCCGAGACGCCGATGAGCGCGGAGGAACTGCGGTATCGGCCACATATCGCCCGCTTCGGCGGCGAGGAGATCGTGGTCGTCGTGCGCGACCGCGAACTGTCGAGGGCTCAGGAGTCAGGCATGGAACTCGAATGGTTTCTGGGGGAGGTCCGGAAACGTACCGCGTCCTGTGATTTCCCGCCGCTGGTGACGACTTGTACCTCCGGCGAAAACGGCGACTGGTTCCGCAACGCCATGCCGGGCAGTAATTTTTGGGACGCCTTCTACAAGCCGCTGTTGACGCGGGTGCAAGCAGGCGACACCCCGATCCAGCCGATTTTCATCAAGGATTATCTCGACGAGTTCGGCGCCGAGGGCGAGGTGACGGTCGGGCCGGGGGCGTGGAATACCGGCTGGCACGATGGCCGCAATTTCGTGCAATGGACCGGTTCTCAGTCGCAAAAAGATGCTTTGACCCGAGTCGGTGAGATCAGTCAGGCGGTCCAGGCGGCGTTGAGCAATACCGAGGAAATCGGCGCCGACCATCCGGAGTTGCTGGAACTCCTGGAAAAAGCTCATCAGGCCGTGTTGCGCGCCGAAACCAGTTGCCATTTCTTCTGGGGCGAGGCTTGGGTATCGCGTTGTCACGCCGATCTCGATCAGGCTTGCGAATACCTGGAGCGAGCCAACGTCTGTTTCAGTTGAATGTGGGGACGGCGCGCGGCGGAACCAACGAGGGGTCGGGCTTTTCGGGTCCGATATTTCATAACATCCTTTGCAGCGTGTCGCGCAGCTTGGGCAGGTCCAGCGGTCCCAGCCAGTACTGCGCGATGCGTCCCTGCGGCGAAATTAGCACCGTCGTCGGGGTTAGCCGCACGTCGTCGAACGCCCGGGCGATCCGCGATTGGGTATCCAGCACGATGGGGTAGGGGAGTTGCCGGTGCTCGACCAGCGCTCGCACCTGCGCCGGTGGATCGTAGGCCATCGCCACCCCGATGATTTCCAGGCCTTTCGGGTTGAGTTCCTGATACAGCTCGACCAAGTGCGGCATTTCCTCGATGCAGGAGGGGCAAGTGGTCGACCAGAACGTGATCAGGACCGGTTGGCCGCGGAGTTGTTCCAGGGTCAGCGTGCGCCCGTCGAGGGTTTGTCCGACCAGTGGTGGCGCCTGGCGCAGGCCGGCTGGCATAAACCAGACGACGGCGAAGACCAACACCACCCCGAGGGCGATGCCGGCGATAACGGTTTCTTTATTCAATTTCATGGCGCCAACCTCCCGTGGCTAACAGCTTGTCTGGGGATGGAAGCCGAGCGTGATCGCTACTTGAGATCGCGATGATGGCTGAAAGTGACGGCGACTGGGCGATTATGCCAGAACTCGCGGGGTTGCGCGGAAGGATCAACGCCGTATGATGCGCGCTTTCCAGTGACCGATGGCAGGTGGATGATGACGAGGATCAAGGCGGGCATTGTCGGTGGGACCGGTTATACCGGCGTCGAACTGTTGCGGTTGCTGGCGCCGCATCCGGCGGTGGAACTGACCGTCATCACTTCGCGCGGCGAGCGGGGCATCCGAGTCAGCGAGCTGTTTCCCAATCTGCGTGGCCGGGTGGATCTGGCTTTCGTCGAACCGGATGATGCCGTCCTGAAAGCCTGTGATGTGGTGTTCTTCGCCACCCCCAACGGCACCGCCATGAACAGCGCGCCGACCTTGCTGGAGGCCGGGGTTAAGGTCATCGACCTGGCCGCTGATTTCCGGTTGCGTGGGGTCGAGGACTGGGAACGGTGGTACGGGATGCCGCATGCCTGCCCGGAGTTGCTGGTGGAAGCGGTCTATGGCCTGCCCGAGGTGAATCGGGACGCCATTCGCGCCGCCCGGCTGGTGGCCAACCCCGGCTGCTATCCGACTGCGGTGCAACTGGGATTTCTCCCCCTGCTGGAGGCGGGCGTCATCGACCGGTCCTCCTTGATCGCCGATGCCAAGTCCGGGGTCAGCGGCGCCGGGCGCAAGGCGGAAGTCGGGATCCTGCTGGCCGAAGCCGGCGACAACTTTAAGGCCTACAATGTACCCGCTCATCGCCATCTGCCGGAGATTCGCCAGGGCTTGATAGCGGTGGCCGGCGGTCCGGTGGATCTGGTATTCGTGCCGCATCTGACGCCGATGATTCGTGGGATTCACGCTACCCTGTATGCGACGCTGACCGAACCCGACGCGGATCTGCAAGCGTTGTTCGAACAACGCTACGCGGACGAACCATTCGTGGACGTGCTGCCGTCGCAGTCGCACCCCGAGACCCGCAGCGTGCGCGGGTCGAACCAGTGCCGGTTGGCGGTGCATCGTCCGCAACAGGGCAAGACCGTGGTGGTGTTGTCGGTCATTGATAATCTGGTCAAGGGCGCGGCCGGCCAAGCGGTGCAGAACCTGAACCTGATGTTCGGCTTACCGGAGGCTACGGGGTTGGATGGGGTTGCGTTGTGGCCCTGAGCGGGGCGAACAATTCTTGACCAGAACAGTCAACAAACGACATACTCCTCCCAGCATTGAATTTCGTTGTTTCCTTAACTTTCAGAGGTAGCGAGCCATGAATGCCACCGTGGAAAATTTCACCCCCGCCGATAGCCCCCTGCTGTTTACCGATGATGCCGCATTGAAAGTCAAAGGGTTATTGGAAGAAGAGCAGAATCCCAATCTCATGCTGCGCGTGTTTATCAGCGGCGG
>JAWOHQ010000059.1:0-2948 GCA_046485105.1 Candidatus Competibacteraceae bacterium
GCGGGTGCCGTGGGGCATGATCACGTCGTCGATGAAGCCGCGATGGCCGGCGATGAACGGGTTGGCGAATTTCTTACGGTATTCCTCGGTGCGTTCGGCGATCTTGGCGGCATCGCCGCTGTCCTGGCGGAAGATGATTTCCACCGCGCCCTTGGGCCCCATCACCGCGATTTCGGCGGTCGGCCAGGCGAAGTTGACGTCGCCGCGCAGGTGCTTGGAACTCATCACGTCGTAGGCCCCGCCGTAGGCTTTGCGGGTGATGACGGTGACCTTGGGTACGGTGCATTCGGCGTAGGCGTAGAGCAGCTTGGCGCCGTGCTTGATGATGCCACCGTGTTCCTGGGCGGTCCCGGGCATGAAGCCGGGTACATCGACGAAGGTGACGAGCGGGATGTTGAAGGCGTCGCAGAAACGCACGAAGCGGGCGGCCTTGATCGAGGATTTGATATCCAGGCAGCCGGCCAGCACCATCGGTTGATTGGCGACGATCCCGACCGGCCAGCCGTCCATCCGGGCGAAGCCGACGATGATATTTTTGGCGTTATCCGGCTGAATCTCGAAGAAATCCACGTCGTCCACGACTTTCAGAATCAGCTCCTTCATGTTGTAGGGCTGATTGGGATGGTCGGGAATCAGCGTGTCCAGCGAGTATTCCTGCCGGCCGGCGGGGTCGGGCGTGGGGCGAAACGGCGGTTTTTCCCGGTTGTTAGGCGGCAGGAAGTTGATGAACCGCCGCAGCATCAGCAGGGCGTCAATATCGTTGCCGAAGGCGCGGTCGCACACGCCCGACTGGATCGAATGGGTCATCGCCCCGCCGAGTTCCTCGGCTGTGACCTCTTCGTGGGTGACGGTCTTGACCACCTCGGGGCCGGTCACGAACATGTACGAGGTGTCCTTGATCATGAAGATGAAATCGGTGATGGCCGGCGAGTACACCGCGCCCCCGGCGCACGGCCCCATGATGACCGAGATTTGGGGGATGACGCCCGAGGCCAGGACGTTGCGCTGGAAGACGTTGGCGTAGCCGGCCAGCGAATCCACCCCTTCCTGGATGCGGGCCCCGCCCGAGTCGTTCAGGCCGATGACCGGCGCGCCGACCTTGAGGGCGTGATCCATGATCTTGCAGATTTTCTCGGCGTGGGCCTGGGACAGGGAGCCGCCCAACACGGTGAAATCCTGGCTGTATACGAAGACCAGGCGGCCGTTGACCGTCCCGTAGCCGGTGACCACGCCATCGCCGGGGATACGGGTGTCGGCCATGCCGAAGTCGGCGCAGCGGTGCTCGACGAACATGTCCCATTCCTCGAAGCTGCCCGGATCGAGCAGCACTTCGAGCCGTTCGCGGGCGCTGAGCTTGCCCCGCTGGTGTTGGGCCTCGATCCGGCGTTGCCCGCCGCCGAGACGGGCGCCGGCCCGTTTTTGTTCTAATTGGTGAATAATGTCGTGCATTAAGGCGTTCTCCTTACAAAAAGTAATACATTAAAAATTATAATTTTTAAGTGGTTTTTTTGCAACTTCTCAACGAGCCCTGTCCGGCCGCGGCCGTCGAGTTGGCGAACCCCGCGGAATCCGCTGCAAGGGAACGTCAATGGGTCATATAGCGCGCCCGGACGCCCGCTACCGCCAGGTTAACGACGGATTCCATCTCGGCGCCATCCTGCATGGACGCCTGGAGATCCTGCAGGCGCCCGTCCGAGAGCCCGTAAATCCAGCTGTGCAACATCAGCGGTTGCCCGCGCCGCCAGGCATCGTCCACCAAGGGAGTGCGGGCGACGTTGCGGACTTGTTCGATGACGTTTAACTCGCACAGCGCGCGCCAGCGCGCCTCGGGGTCCGGCAAGGCGGCAAGAAACTCCGCGTGCCGGTCGCGCACGTCCTGGATATGCCGCAGCCAGTTGTCGATCAACCCTAGACGAGGACCCTCCAAAGCCGCCTTGACGCCCCCGCAGCCGTAATGACCGCAAACGATGACGTGCTGGACCTTGAGCACTTCGATGGCGTATTGCATCACCGACAGGCAATTGAGGTCGGTATGCACCACCACGTTGGCCACGTTGCGGTGGACGAACACTTCGCCCGGCTTCAAACCGGTAATCTCATTGGCGGGCACCCGGCTGTCCGCGCAGCCGATCCACAGATAGGCGGGGGTTTGTATCGCCGCCAATCCGGCGAAAAAGTGGGGGTCGGCGGCCAGCATCTCTTCCGCCCAACGGGCGTTGGCGGCAAATAGTTCCGGTAAATATTTCATTCGGTTCCTCCCAGACCGCGCTGTGCGGCCGGTAACGGGTTCAGTGCGGGGAGATCAGCGAGCGGCATCGTCTGGCCTGACTCGCGTTGGCAGGCTATGACGCTGGTCGCGCAACCGTTCCAGTCGGTGCGCCACCGAACGGCCGGCCCGATCAGCGGCCCGGTCGATGGCGACGCGGATGTCAGCCTCGATATCCTCGATCACCACGCTCGGCGCGCCGGGAAACTCAATCTGGATCCAGCAGCGTTGATCCTTACTCCCGTGCGGACCGCTCTCGTCGGACAGACGGACCGAGACTTGGCGCAGGTAGTCATCGGCCCAGCCGAGCGCGAAGCGCAGATGCCGTTCGGTGTGTTCGCGCAAATCGTCGGTCAGCTCGAAACCCTGCGCCTGGATATCGATTTGCATGAAGTCTTTCCTTGCGGATCGAACACGCCGGCAAGTCTAAAACAAAGAAAAAAATCCAACAATCCGAATAATGTTAATAAATTATTCGCTTTATTCGATGGGCGAACTGGAGGCCAGTCTCGGCGTCGAGCGGTTCCGCCGCGTCGGGCGCGGCCTGGAACTCACCGAGCGGTGTAGGTGTGACCCCGCCGGTTTACGGTGGATGTATTGCAGTTGCGCGGATCGACCGACCTTCGACTGAAGGCGCGCATCGAAACAGGCCGCACCCTCGGGAGCGCGGCCTTGGAGAAAA
>JAWOHQ010000109.1:0-7370 GCA_046485105.1 Candidatus Competibacteraceae bacterium
ATAAAATCCCTTTAAGCAGAACTATTCGGCTCGCCAATTTTCCATAATAACTTTACAGGATCTTAAAACCGCAGATCTCTTAACAGGTCAATCTGGTCCGGTTGAAAGTGATCCAAAGGATACCAAATTGAACTGTTGCTAGCGATTCGCGGCTTACTACGGAGCAGTCTGACTGATTCCGCCGGGACAAAGAAAGGCTCGGTCGCCACCGAGCAGCTGGGAATTCATGGATTATCGTTGCATCCACCCCGGACGTTGTCCGTTTGCGGGCGGTTCGCCGTTCGGGTCGAAGAGTTGTAGGGCGGCTCCCACGGCGATGGCGACCAGTACGATGATGACGATGAATCTGATGATTTTGAACATGGCGTCTGGCAGCCCTCAAGGAAGGTGCCGAGCCCGCTGCATCCAGCGGGGGCATTTTCGCGCGCGGGCGCGGGTGCGACCAAGCTGCGTCAGGGGCGCCTGGATCAAACCGGTCCTGTCCGGGCGCGGAGTTGCGATATCATTAAATGGGTTCACTCCTGACAGGATAGCGGTATCGCTGGAAAAGTCTGTTTGGATCACCTGAACCGTATTCCACTTTATTGGGAGAGAAAAAATGAACAACGCCAAAGCCTTTCAAGACTACTATCCCGAAGAACTGAGTCACTGTTACGGTTGCGGCCGACTGAACGAGCACGGTCACCAACTCAAGAGCCACTGGGATGGCGACGAATCGGTGGCATCCTTCACCCCCCGGCCTTATCACATCGCGATTCCCGGCTACGTCTATGGCGGTCTGCTCGCCTCGCTCATCGACTGTCATGGCACGGGGACGGCTGCGGCGGCCGCCTATCGCGCGGCCGGACGGGCGATGGATACCTTGCCGGCGTTGCGGTTCGTGACGGCGGCCCTCCAGGTCGAGTATCTGCGCCCTACGCCGCTGGGCGTTCCCCTGGAAATTCGGGGCACGGTCGAGGAACTCAAGGAGCGCAAGGTCGTGGTGAATGCGACGGTGACCGCCCGTGGCGAACTCTGCGCGCGCGGCCGAGTGGTAGCGGTGCGGATGCCGGAACACATGCAGCCAGCCGTTTCTTGAAGCGCCTTCCCGAATCAGCGAGCGGGATGCAGCCGGACCCGCTCGCCTGGCCTGACGTGGCGGATGCGCTACGCTGATCCGCCCTACGCATCCGAACCTATCAAAACTTCTGCGTCAGCCCACTAGTTCGGCAAAGGGCAGGGACGGATCGACCATCTCGCGCTTCACTCGCGCGGTTACGCCGCACAACAGGGTATAGGAGATCGTGCCGGCGGCCCGGGCGATGCGCTCCACCGGCAAACCCTCGCCCCACAGCAGCACCGGATCGCCGATCTGCGCCTCGGGGCGCCGGCGCAGATCCACTGTGATCATATCCATCGACACCCGGCCGATCAACGCCGCCTCACGACCGTTGACCAGCACCGGCGTCCCGGAGGGGGCATGGCGTGGATAACCGTCGCCGTAGCCGACCGCCGCCACCCCCACGTCCATATCCTCGGGACACACCCAGGTTCCACCGTAACCGACCGATTCGCCCCGGCGCAGCCGTTTGATGGAAATGAGTCGGGTGTGGAAAGTCATCACGGGTCGTAGACCCTCGTCGGGCGCCAGCGTGTCCACGAACGGCGAAGCGCCATAGAGCATGATGCCAGGCCGAATCCAGTCGAAGTGCGTTCGCGGCCAGCCGAGGATGCCTGCGGAATTGGCCAAGGACCGCTCGCCCAAAAGGCCAGCGGTGGCCGTCTCAAAGGTCTGCAATTGGCGGAGGGTGTAATCGCAATCCCGCTCGTCGGCCCGCGCCAGATGGCTCATCAGCCCCATGGCTGGCGCCACCGACGAACAGTCGCGCAGCCGTTGGAACACCGCCGGCGTGGTCTCCGGCTCCAGCCCCAGCCGATGCATCCCGGTATCGATCTTCAGCCAGACTCGCACCGGCCGTTCCAGGCGAGCCAACTCCAGCATTCGCACCTGTTCGGGATGGTGGACGGCGATTTCCAGACCGTGGCGGGCGCATAGCGGCAGTTCCGCCGCCTCGAATATCCCCTCCAACAGCAGGATTGTCCGGTCGATGCCGGCCTCGCGCAGGACGAGCGCCTCTTCGATGGCGGCCACCGCGAAGGCGTCGGCCTCCAGGACGCGGGCCACTTGGATCAGGCCGTGGCCGTAGGCGTCGGCCTTAACGGCGGCTGCTACCCGCCGGCCCGGCGCGGCCTCTCGCGCTTGCTGAAAGTTGTGAACCAGCGCCGCCAGATCGAGGCGCGCTGTGGTTGCTCGACTCATGCCCAGGACCTGCCGCGTGGAATTCGGGGGAATAACTCTCGAAGCGGGTGTACTGCCCCAGAAAGGTGAGAGGAACCATCCCGATGGGGCCATTGCGTTGCTTGCCGATGATGATTTCGGCCCTACCCTTGTCGGGGCTATCCGGATTGTAGACTTCATCTCGGTAAATAAAGCAAATTAAATCAGCATCCTGCTCGATGGCGCCCGATTCACGCAAATCCGACATGATCGGCCGCTTGTCGCCGCGCTGCTCCAGGGTACGGTTGAGCTGCGACAAGGCCAGCACCGGCACCGACAACTCCCTGGCCAACGCTTTCAACGAACGGGAGATCTCCGAAACCTCGGTGGCGCGATTCTCGTTGGTGCCCGGCACCTGCATCAACTGGAGATAATCCACCACGATCAATCCCAGTTGCCCCTCCTGCCGGTGCAGACGGCGCGCCCGCGCCCGCAGTTCGTTGGGACTTAGGCTGGAACTGTCGTCGATAAACAGCCGGGCCGCAGACAACATGGTCACCGCCGAGGTCAAGCGCGGCCAGTCCGTCTCCTCCAAGCGCCCGGTGCGCACCCGGTGCTGATCGATCCGTCCCAGCGATGACACCAGGCGCATGATCAGACTCTCGCCCGGCATTTCCATGCTGAACACCGCCACCGGGCATTGCACCTGAATCGCCACGTACTCGACGATGTTCATCGCCAGACTGGTCTTGCCCATCGACGGCCGCCCGGCGATCACGATCAGATCACCGCGTTGCAAGCCGGCGGTCTTCTCGTCGAAGTCCGGCCAGCCGGTGGGAATGCCGGTAACGGGGTTATCACGTTGAAACAGCAGGTCAATCCGTTCCACGGTGCTCGCCAGCAAATCCTTGATGTTGGCGAAACCCTGCTGGGCGCGCGAACCCCGTTCGGCGATGGCGAATACCCGCTTTTCCGCCTCGTCCAGCAGGTTCTTGCTGTCGCGGCCCCGGGGGTCGTAGGCGCTGTCGGCGATTTCGGTGGCGGTGCGGATCAATTCGCGGCGAATCGCCCGCTCGCGGATGATATCGGCATAGGCGCGGACGTTGGCGGCGCTCGGCGTATCCCGCGCCAGCACCCCCAGATAGGCGAAGCCTCCCGCGTCCTCCAACTGACGGTTGTCTTCCAGCCACTCGGCCAGCGTCAACAAATCAAAGGGCTTGTTGACCTCCGCCTGCCGGCGGATGGCGCGGAAAAGCAGCCGGTGATCGTTGCGGTAGAAGTCGGCGTCATCCAACCGGTCGGCCACCTGATCCCAGGTGGAGTTGTCCAGCATCAAGCCGCCCAGCACCGCCTGCTCGGCTTCCAGCGAGTGCGGCGGCACCCGCAGCGCCTCGGTAGCGGCATCCTTGCGATGGAGCAACGGGGAAACGGGTTGCATGACGGAAATCTCGGGGTAGAACCAGCGGACCACCGTCCGCCACGACCACTGGGCGGCACGGCCGCGAAACACCGACGTGGAAACCCGGATGCGCCCGCTGACCCACACTCATCATCGGGCCGCGCTCGCGCTCGCGCTCGCGGTCATTTGAGTGTAGCCCAACCCCGACGCAGGTGGCCGCGATTCAATTCTCGGCAATCACATTGACCCGAATCTGGGACCTGACTTCGATATGCAGATGCAGGTCCACATCGTATTCCCCGACTTGGCGAATCGGACCGCTCGGCAACCGCACCTCATGCTTTTGTAACTCGATGCCGGCGGCGGACACTGCGTCGGCGATGTCGGCCGCGCCCACCGAGCCGAACAGCCGTCCTTCGCTGCCGGTCTTCACCGACAGGGTGACAATCAACTCGGCTAACTGCTCGGCGCGAGCTTTGGCCTTGGCCAACGCTTCGGCGGCAACCTGCTCCAACTCAAGGCGGCGGGCCTCGAAACGAGCGACGTTGGCGGCATTCGCCGTAAGCGCCTTCCCTTTGGGAATGAGGAAGTTGCGGGCATAACCCGGTTTGACCTTGACTCGGTCGCCCAAGACGCCCAAGTTGGCCACTTTTTCCAGCAAAATAATTTCCATGTTCGACTCCGTGATGATTCGCGCGGGCTCGCCGCAAGCGAAGTGAATTCAGCGTTTGTCCAGTCGTGGCCGGACCCGGCCACGAAAATCGGCCCAGGCGTCGGCGATGCCCAGCGCCATCACCAACTGCGACAGCAGCGGGAACAGCAGCAAGTAGAACAGCAGCAACCAGGCTGACGACAGTTGCAGTTTGAACACCAGGGCATGCGCCAAGGCAACGCCTTGCACGGTGTACAGCGTACCCAGCACCAGCACCCCGTTGGTCAGCGGCATCCAGCCGGTCAACAGGGCCGCGCCGAACAGCGCCAGCATCAACAACGCCAGCGGCCGACCGAGCCGCAACTCATGAACTTCGGGACGGAACCCACCCGGATTGAACAGCAGCGCCTGCCACCAGCGGCCGAGTAACAGCCCCAGCACCACGAACAGCAGCGCCGCGCTCACCATCTGCCCCGACATGAAGGGCGCCCAACCCTTGAGTAGCTCCAGCACCTGATTCAACGTGGAGCGATCCGCCGTCGGTGCCAGCGCCGCCAGCTCCCGTTCCCAGCGGCCGAGCACACCCTCCCACCAGATTGCTGGATCGCCCAGTACGCCATAAAAACCCAGCACGCCCGCCAAGCTCATGGCCGCGGCGACCTGGAGCGTCCGGGCCAGCGACACCGTGGCGCGCAGCACCAGCGCCAAAATCCACAACGGCAGCCAGCAGACGGCCAGGATTTGCACCATCGGCCACGGCGCGCCCACCACCAGTGTGGTTAGAACGGTAGCGCCCAAACCCGCCAGCGCCACGAGCAACGCGCCTTCAGCCGGCCCATGGCGCAGGGTCACCAGCGCCACCACCGCTCCCGAAACGATCAGAAAGGGTGGGAACAGCCAGAACAACACCGCCGTGGTCGCCGCGATCAGGACCGCGGACGAGCGACCGCGCATGATGCAGGTGGCGATTGATTTCACGCAAGATTTTCCAGCGTTGTTATTTCCTGTATTTTCTCAATGCCGGTCGCAGTACGGCAGCAGCGCCAGGAACCGGGCGCGCTTGATCGCCACCGACAACTGCCGCTGATAGCGGGCCTTGGTGCCGGTGATGCGGCTCGGCACGATCTTGCCAGTTTCGCTGATGTAGTTTTTCAAGGTCGCGATGTCCTTGTAATCGATTTCCTTGATACCTTCGGCGGTGAAACGACAGAACTTCTTGCGACGGAAAAAACGCGACATGGGTCAATCCTCGGGTGATTCATGGTGAACAAGAGTATCGGGAAGAATCTCGATATGGGCGGCGTGCAGGATCAGTCGGTATTCACCCTCGCGATGGTTGGCGCGACTGAGAAACCCCCGCACGCGGACCGCGGCGCCTGATGGCAAGCGGCCGACGATTCGGGAAAGCGTTTCGCCGCAGGCCATGACCGCGATCCGGCAGCGCGCCTCGCGGGCAACACCGGCTTCCGTTTGCCCGGAATGATGTTCCAACAAAAAGCGGCTGATCGGAATTCCGGCCGGGGAAACCCGGGTTTCCCCGGCTCCCGCCAGTTGGCCGGCGATCACCAGGCAATTATCGGTGACGGGCGTGGAAAGCATGGCGGCGCGGACGCCTGGCGCCGGATCAGGCTGCCTCGTCGATCTCGCCTTCGTCGTCCTCGCGATCGATGCGGTCAATGCGATCCTCGCGGGTATCGCGCTCGTCGCGGGATCTGATCAGCGGTGAAGGCTCGGTTTCGGGACCATCCCGTTGCATGATGAGGTTGCGGATCACGGCGTCGTTGAAGCGGAAGGCGCTCTGCATTTCATCCAACACCCCCTGGCTGCATTCGACGTTCATCAGCACGTAGTGGGCCTTGGCGATCTTATTGATCGGGTAGGCCAACTGCCGCCGCCCCCAATCCTCCAGCCGGTGAATCTTGCCGCCGTCCTCCTCGATCAGCACGCGATAGCGCTCGATCATCGCCGGGACTTGTTCGCTCTGGTCGGGATGGACCATGAATACAACTTCATAATGACGCATCAAAAAAGCTCCTTGTGGATTGAAGCAGCCTCCCGCGGACGCGGTGAGGCAAGGAGTCGCGACCGGGATCGGTCGCGGGGGATGGGCATTCTAGGAGGAAACCCGCCAGCGCGCAACGGCGAAAATGGTTCGAGGGCGATGCTCGTGGAGCGTATCCGCGCTCCACGTCGTCGCCTCGTGATGGTTAGCGGTGAGCGCATCGCCCTGTAAGCAGACGTGAAAATCCCTACCAAGCTTCTCCTCTCCCCTTGCGGGAGAGGAGGAGTGAACCCACTCTAAACAGGAACCACCCTTAAGTCCCGATCACGCCGCCGTCGTCCTTGGTGATGACCACGGTCGCGGAACGTCCGTAGCGGGCGTTGTGCGGCCAAGTGCCCTTGAGGTTGCCCGCCGCGAAATCGTCGGCGCTGGTGGTCGCTCCAGGATGCTGGACGTTCATGAACATGGTCTTCTGGTCGGGCGTGGTGATCACGCCGGTGATCTCCTGCCCGAGCGGACCGGTGAGGAACCGGCGCAGATCCTTGCTCACCGGATCGCAGGCCAGCATCTGATTGTTGCCGAACTGGGCGAAGTCGCCGGTGTTCATCACGCTCTCGCTGATGTCGGTCTGAATCCACAGCCGGCTGTCCCTGTCGAACCACAAGCCGTCGGGGCTGTTGAAGAACTGATCATCGTTCAACGCCTGGCCATCGAACCACGAATCATCCTTGGGACCGGCCAGGATGAAGATATCCCAATTGAAGGTGGTGGCGGTCGGATTGCCGCCGGCCTCCTCCCAACGGATGATGTGGCCCCAACGGCTGTTCGGGCGGGGATTCGCGGCATCCACCTGGTCCGCCGTGCGGGTGGTGTTGTTGGTCAGAGTGAAATACACCCGGCCGGTCTTCGGATCCACCTGACAGCATCGGCATCGAGGTCCCGCTCGGCATGGGCGTCAGCGTCGGGAAGAGGGTCGCGCAGCTCATGCACTCGTCCATCGGTGACATGCCGCTTCCAGTCGACATCGGCGTCGGGCCGAGCTGGTACGCGCTGGTCGAGG
>JAWOHQ010000163.1:0-8211 GCA_046485105.1 Candidatus Competibacteraceae bacterium
AAGACCTGACCGGTTCTCGCAAGCCCGCCAGGTCTTCAGGATGAGATCTTTCAGATCAGTCGAAACTGACTAACCGTTCAACCCATGCTTTTTCTTGAGGAAAACCTCGGCGGATTGCCCGAAGAGCATGTACAGCAGACGATCCTTGTGGGATTTCACAAAGGGCAGGTCGCAGGGATCTTCCAGCACCGGGTGCAGGTAGGACGCGGGCCGATACTTGAGTGGCTGGTCGGTATTACCCAACACCTTCTGCATCACCTCAGGATTACAGGGGGCCGGAGTGCGGCCGAACTCGCCCTTGAGGATCATCTTGAACGGGTCGGACACGACTTGATAGCGCTCCGTCCCCATGACGTTAAAGGCCGCCTGCGCGCCGACGATCTGGCTGGTGGGCGTGACCAGGGGCACGTACCCGGCATCGGCCCGCACCCGGGGAATTTCCTCCATGACCCGCCCCATGAGGTCCAGTTTGCCCATCTCCTTCAATTGATTGTGGAGGTTGGACAGCATCCCGCCCGGCACCTGAGCCTCGAAAATCTTGTCGTCGTAGTCAGGGTACTTCAAATCCTGCAACAGCTTGCGCGTCAGGGGCAATGCCTGCTCGATGGCGTCGTTATCCTCCTTCGCCACCAGCTTGATGATCTGGTTGACCAGGCCGCGGTCAACATCCTCGAAGCTCACCGGCTGGAAATACTTGCCGTGTTGAGGGATAAACTGCTTTAACTCGTCGAAAATCTTGAACAGTTCGGCCTGGGCCTTGAGGATCAATGCCTTGTCCAAGCCATGGTCGATGCCCATCTCCTCGGCGAAGACCGCCATGATCTCGATCGGCGGATGCGAGGTGCCGCCGGCGAAGGGGGTGATCGCCGTGTCGATGAAATCCACGCCTAGATGCAAGGCGATAACTTCATTCAGGACGCCCACGCCGGTGGTGGTATGGGTGTGCAAGGCCAGCGGCAATTGGGTGTTTTGCTTGAGGGTCTTGATCAGATCGAACGCATCGGTCGGGTACAACAGGCCCGCCATATCCTTGATGGCGATCTGATGCGAACCCATCGCCTCCAACTCCTTGGCGAAATTCAAAAAATACTCGGTGGTATGCACCGGGCTGGTGGTGTAGGAAATCGCCCCCTCTACCGTGCCGCCGAAGGCCCGGGTGGTCAGGATCGAGGTTTGCAGGTTGCGCGCATCGTTGAGGGCGTCGAAGATCCGCATGATCCCCACCCCGCTCTCCACCGACTCCCGCACGAAGGCGATCACCAAGTCATCGGCGGCGGGCTGATAGCCAAAGAGGTTCTGGCCGCGCAGCAGGGCGCGGATGCGCTCGCCGCCGCCCAAGGTCTGGCGGAAGGTTTCCAACCGGTCCCAGGGATCTTCATTCAAAAAGCGGATCGTGCTGTCCAGGATGGCGCCGCCCCACAGCTCCAGCGCGGCGTAACCGGCGTCGTTGACCATGGGCAACACCCGCATGATCTGCTCGGTGCTCATGCGGGTGGCGGCCAGGCTCTGATGACCGTCGCGCAAAGTCAAATCGATAAACCGGGGCATCGTCTTCCGCGCGCCGGCGCCGCTGGAAAGGTTGCCGGCCTCATGAGGGCTATGGACGGGTTCCGCGAATCGGGACATTGGACCGAGATGAATGCTCATGAATTACTGTGCTCCTCACGAAATGTTGGATTCTCCATCGGACCTTAACATGGATGCAACCTTTTGTTTTGTTGGTTTTAAGATTCGACTGGAGTCTGCATTTTTTCAATTTATTTTTTATTTCAGTTGGTTGGTTCCGGTTCGCCCTCGCGCATCTTGCCTTTCCCAGGCATTTAGACTTATCTTTATACGGTAATTCCAACCCCTTATCGTCTCGTTCAAGAGGATCACCGCAGTGTCGAGTCAGGACTCTCAGAAGCAGATCATGTTCGTGTTTCCAGGGCAGGGTTCCCAATACGTCGGGATGGGCAGCGACCTGATTCGCGATTTCCCGACCGCCCGGCGCCTCTACGAGCAAGCGAATGCGATTCTCGGCTACGACTTGGTCAAACTCTGCCTGGATGGGCCGGAAGAAGAACTCAAGCTCACCCGCCACACCCAGCCCGCCCTGCTCGTCCACTCGCTGGCCTGCCTGGAAATTTTCCGCGAACTCACCGACAACTCCGTACGACCGACGCTGGCCGCCGGCCACAGCCTCGGCGAATACTGTGCTCTGGTCGCCGCCGGCGGCCTGGATTTCGCGACCGCCCTGCGGTTAGTGCAACAACGCGGCGAGTGCATGGGGACCTACGGCGACGGCGAAATGCTGGCCTTCCCCCTGCATCTCGACAATGTCCGTTTGTTGGCCGAACAGCACTACTGCGCCATCGCCGCCTGCAACCTGCTCGACCAGACCGTGGTAGGCGGTCGCGGCGAAGATCTCGACCGACTCACCGAGGCCGCCCACCAGCATTTCCCGCGCAAGCGGCCGACCCGGCTTAAGACCGAGGGCGCCTTCCACACTTTCTACATGATTAACGCCGCGCTCCATTATCGGCCGACGCTGGACGCAGCCAGCATGAACGCCCCGACCATCCGCGTGCTTTCCAACTACGCTGGCGCCTATCATGACCCAGACCCAGACGCCATCAAAACCCGGTTATTTTACCAACTGTTTCATCCGGTCAACTGGATCGGCAATCTGGATACCGCCTTCCACGAGGGCGTCACCCACATCGTCGAATTCGGCGGTGGCTTGGGTGCCGGCCCCGCGCCCGAGGACAAGCGGCCCAATCTGGAAGGCATGATCAAGAAAGCCCTGCGCGGCTCGGACTTCAACGTCCACTACCACGCCGCCATCAACAGCCAAACCCTGCGGGACACGGCTGAGGTCTTGGGCTCGTGAGACGCCGCCGCTCCGCCCCGCTCTGCCCACCCGGCGAAACCGCCGCATCCTCAACCAGGACTTCATGAGACGATTTCATCGCCACCACCCACCGATTCAGCCCGCCGCCAAATCGCCGTTATCTCATTCGGCGTTTTGCCATAAAAATTCCATCTATCGCGTTTAACCGGTTTCGGCTACCCTTTAGCGCGGTGCTGGTAAGACGGGTTTTGTGGGATGGGTCGGAGTTGGTCTCCGGCAACCGTGCGCCACCCGCTACCCAAATAGTTTCCCCCGCGCAACAATCACAGAATTAACCCCGTGGGCGCGGGCCGGCGGGAAGTTATTGATTGTCGGTTTGCCAACCGACGCAACCATCAGGAGGTAAGGTTCATGCTTTCAGAGAAATTGCTCGAAGTTTTGCGGGAACGTCACGCCAAGCTGCTGGAGGGCGGGGGTGAGGACAAACTGAAGGAGCGGCACGCCAAGGGTCTCATGGGCGCTCGCGAGCGACTGCTGACTTTGTTTCAACCGAACACCTTCCAGGAAATCGGCGCCTACGCCGAACACTCCGCCAAGCATTTCGGGTTGGCCGACAAGGAACTGCCCTCGGATGGGGTGATCGTCGGCACCGGTTACGTGGATGGCCGGCCGGTGGCGTCGTTCAGTCAGGATTTCACGGTGATGGGCGGCAGCCTGGGTAAGATGCACGCCAATAAAATCATCCAGTCGATGCAGCTTGCGCTGAAGATTGGCGTGCCCGTCGTGGCGTTCAAGGATTCCTCCGGCGCCCGCATCCAGGAAGGGGTGGACGCCCTGTCCGGCTACGGCGACGTGTTCTACCACAACGTGCTGCTGTCGGGCGTGGTGCCGCAGATCGCCATCATCGCCGGCCCCTGCGCCGGCGGGGCGTCGTATTCGCCGGCGCTGATGGACTACATCATCATGACCCGGCACAACGCCTACATGTTCATCACCGGCCCAGAGGTGATCAAGGCCGTGAGCGGTCGCACCACCACCATGGATGAAGTCGGCAGCGCCGAGATGCATGCCACGGTCAGCGGCAACGTGCATTTTATCGCCGAGGATGATCGCCACGCTATCCAGATCGCCAAAACCCTGCTGAGCTACCTGCCGGCCAACAACACCGAGGATCCGCCACACCGGCCCACCCCCAACCTCGACCTGTCGCCGGACTCAGGGATCAACGCTCTGATCCCGGACACGTCTTCCGAGCCGATGGATGTCAAGCCGATCATCAAGCGCCTGGTGGACGATGGCCAGTTCCTGGAAGTCCACGCCGGCTGGGCCGGCAACATCGTGGTCGGTTTCGCGCGCATCCAGGGCATCGTGGTCGGCATCCTCGCCAACCAGTCGACGGTGAAGGCCGGCGCGCTGGACATCGACGCGTCCGACAAGGGCGCGCGCTTCATCCGGTTCTGCAACGCCTTCAACATTCCGCTGGTGACGCTAGTCGACGTGCCGGGCTTCCTGCCCGGCATCGAGCAGGAGCGCGGCGGCATCATCCGCCACGGCGCCAAGCTGCTCTTTAGCTACTCCTCTTCAACGGTGCCGAAGATCACCGTCATCCTGCGCAAGGCCTATGGGGGTTCCTATCTGGCCATGTGTTCCCAGGAGATGGGCACCGATCTGGTCTACGCCTGGCCGACCGCCGAAATCGCGGTGATGGGCGCGGAAGGCGCGGTCAATATCCTCTACCGCAAGGAACTCAAGGACGCCGAAGATCGCCGGGCCAAGTCGACCGAGCTGGCCGCCGAGTACCGGGCCAAATTCGCCTCGCCCTATATGTCGGCCTCGCGCGGTTACGTGACCGACGTGATCGAGCCCGGCGACACCCGCGCCACGCTGGCCATGGCGCTGCGCAAGCTGTTGCACAAACGCGAGCTGCGTCCGGCCAAGAAGCACGGCAACATCCCGCTCTGAACCGGCTCGGGAACCGGCCCGCGCCGGTTCCCGATCACCCGCTCAACCTCTCGGAAGCCCCTTATGGAATACACCACCTCGCAAGCCATCGCCGATTCCCTTGTGATCTACGGCATCGTGATCGTCGTCTCGCTGCTGGTCGCCGTGGTCATCCGTCTGATCGTCTGGACCCTGTCGCGGAAAGCCGAACAAATTAAAACCGCCGCACCCGCCAAACCGGCAGCGATGGCGCCGCCGCCGGTGGCGACCGCTCATGGCCTGCCCCAAGACCATTTTGCCGCCATCGCCGCGGCGGTGGCGGCCATGATGGGCGCGCACCGGATCGTCCGCATTGAAACCGCCGGTCAGGGCTATAGCTGGACGGCTACGGCGCGTTCGGCCCACCACCTGTCTCACGCGCCGCGCAAATAATCCCCCTGTATCCACCCTACCGTTACGCCACAAAGAGAATCCACCCATGGAAAAGAAATTTCGCATCACCGTCGAAGGCCGGGCGTATGTCGTGACCGTCGAGGACATCTCAACCGATGCCGCCCAAAAGCTGTACCCCGAACCCGGCAGCATGAGCGTCGCCCCGCAGCCGGCGGCTCCAGTGCCCACCGCGCCGCCGCCGGCGGCTCCAGCGCCCGCCGCCACGTCCGCAGGCCCGGGCGACGAACTCTCACCGTTGGGTGGGGTGGTGCAAGCGGTTCACGTCACCGTGGGCCAAGCGGTCGCCGAGGGCGACAAACTGGTGTCCCTGGAAGCCATGAAGATGATTACCAACATCGTCGCCAAACGCGGCGGCACGGTCACCGCCATTGCGGTCAAGCCGGGCGATCCCGTGGACGCAGGGCAGGTCCTGCTCAGCATCGGCTGACGGCTAGGAGCATTCCACCATGGAATCTCTGAACTTACTCAACATATTCCAGGGAGTTAGCACCCTGGTCCATGGCTTTACCCACGATCCCGTCACCTCTTTCGGTCGGGTTTTCCTGATCGCGCTCGGGCTGCTTTTATTCTACCTGGGGCGCAAGGGCGTGCTGGAAGCGTTGCTGATGATCCCCATGGGTCTGGGCATGGCGACCGTCAACGCCGCGGTCATGTTCTTTTACACCTACGATCCGGTTACGGGCATGGAAGCGGGCGCTCAAGTGTCCGGCTTGCCCGGCACTCTGTTCGTCGCGCCTCTGGCGGAAGATCCCATCGCCCTGATGAGTGTACTGCAAATCAATTGGTTGCAGCCGATCTACACCTACATGTTCAGCAACGGTCTGATCGCCTGCCTGGTGCTCATGGGCATTGGCACCCTGCTGGACGTGGGCTTTGTGATGGCGCGGCCGTTTCAGAGCATGTTCGTCGCCTTGTGCGCGGAACTGGGCACGGTAGCCGTCTTCCCACTGGCCGTTGCTTTCGGGTTGACTCCCGGCGAAGCGGCGTCGGTCGCCACTATCGGCGGCGCCGACGGCCCGATGGTGCTGTTCGCCTCGTTGCAGATGGCCTCACACCTGTTCGTGCCCATTACGGTGGTGGCCTATCTGTATCTGGGGTTGTGCTATGGCGGATATCCCTACCTGATCAAGCTGATGGTGCCCAAGCATATCCGCGCCGTGCAGATGCCGATGGAAAAAACCGAGAACATTACCTCCAACGAGAAACTGGTGTTCGCGGTGATCGCCTGCGTGCTGCTCAGCCTGCTGTTCCCGGTGGCGTCGCCTCTCGTTATCTCGTTGTTCCTGGGCGTAGTGATCCGCGAGAGCGGAATCGTCTACTACATCGATCTGTTCTCGACCACGATCCTGTACGGCGCCACCTTTTTCCTGGGGCTGTTGCTGGGCGTGTTGTGCGAGGCCAGCACGATTCTGAACCCCGTGGTGCTCAAGCTGCTGGTGCTGGGAATGCTGGCGTTGCTGATTTCCGGCATCGGCGGAATTCTAGGCGGTTACGCGCTGTACTACTGGACCGGCAAGAAGTACAACCCGGTCATCGGCATCGCCGGGGTCAGTTGCGTGCCCACCTGCTCCAAGGTCGCGCAGAAGTCGGTGGAGCCGGGCGTCATCGTCCTACCCCATGCCTTGGGCGCAAACATCAGCGGCGTCATCACCAGCGCCATCTTCGCGGCGGTATTCATCGCCTATCTGTTGCCCTACAACCTGCGGGCGGCTGGCGTTATTCAATAAACGTCGCTATCCCGTAACGCGCGTCAGGCGCAACCTCCTTCCTCCCCTCCCAACCCTCCCCCCGCAAGGGGGAGGCGAGTCGTGCGCCGTCCTCGCGCGTGTCGGGCGTAGACCTCATGCACGGCTTAGTGCCGTTCTTTCAGCGTAACGCTCATCCTGCGCCAAATGCTTCCCGCAACAACTGTTCCATGGTTTCGCCCCAGCGTCGGCGCGGCTCCGCTTGCCAAAACGAGGCGTTCGACGAACAGTCGAATTTCTGTTTGTAAATCGCCAGCGCAGCCGCGAGCGCGCCCAGGATAAAGATCAGATCCGCGCGCTGGATACCGCTGAACGGTAGCACAATCATGATCAGCGCCACGAACCCCACGATCCAGGCCCAGGGAATACAGAGCCAATAGCGGATCTCGAACTGCTGGCCCTCGCGACGAATCACGACCCGCATCGGCCAGTCGTCATGGAGCATGTAGGCCCGCCGGCGAAAGGTCAGTCGCTCCTCATTTTCGCGGGTGAGCACGAAATTCTTTAGCAAGAGCGCATTGCGAAATTTTTTAAGCTGGGCGTCGCCCCCTCGAACCGTCGCCTGTGTAACCCGCCCCAGATGACAAACCGTCAATTCCGCTTTCATGTTCGCTTTCTCTCACGCTCAATCGACCGCAATGACTACTTTGCCGGTGGATTTGCGCGCGACGACCTGCTGTAGCGCATCGACCGCCTGCTCCAACCGAAAGATCGCCGATACATAAGGCTGGATCGCGCCTTCCAGATACCATTGCAACAGAATGCGGAAACTTTCAGTCATCACTTGAGGATGGAGTTCCGCATAGGCCGGCCAGTTGAGACCGATCACGTCCACGTTCTTGACCAGCAGATGATTGGCGGGAATCTGCGGCACCGTGCCGCCGGCGAACCCGATCACCAAAATCCGCCCTTCAAAGGCGATACTCCGCAGGGAGGCGGCGAACAGTTCGCCGCCGACCGGATCGTAGATTACATCCGCACCGCGCCCGTCGGTCAGGGCCTTAATCCTGGCGCGCACGTCCTCGGTATGGCTGTCGATCAACGCATCCGCGCCGTGTTGCCGGGCGATCTCGAGCTTTTCCAGACTGCTGGCCGTCGCGATCACCCTGGCGCCCAACTGCTTGCCGATGGCGACCGCCGTCAGGCCCACGCCGCCAGAGGCGCCATGCACCACCAGCGTCTCGCCGGCCCGCAGCCGCGCCCGATGCCACAGCGCGACGTGCGAGGTGCCGAACACCA
>JAWOHQ010000313.1:0-2629 GCA_046485105.1 Candidatus Competibacteraceae bacterium
ACAGGATTCGTTCATGGACGGCCTGTTGGACTGTCCGCATTACACGCGTCCGGAGGACATCGACGGACGCCGGACGCCGGCGGTGCTGCTGAGCGGCGATCACGCGGCTATCGCCCGCTGGCGGCGCCGCGAAGCGCTGGGACGAACCTGGCTGCGCCGCCCGGATTTGCTGGCGCGGCGGGTGTTGGATGCCCGAGACCGGGCGCTGCTGGATGAATTCATTCGCGAATATCAAGCGAGAACAGAGAACGCCGGCGCCGCCGGGCATCTCGCGGAGCAACGTGGAGCGTAGTGTCATGAGCAAACTGGTTGAAGCATTCGAACGGGAACAGATGACCCGCGAGATTCCGGTTTTTAATCCCGGGGATACCGTGGTGGTGCGGGTTAAGGTGAAGGAGGGCAGCCGCGAACGGTTGCAGGCTTTCGAGGGGGTCGTCATCGCCAAACGCAACCGCGGCCTGAATTCGGCTTTCACGGTTCGTAAAATTTCCCATGGCGAGGGGGTCGAGCGGGTGTTCCAATCCTACAGCCCGGCGATCGCCGATATCACCGTCAAGCGTCGGGGCGACGTGCGCCGCGCCAAGTTGTACTACCTGCGCGGCCTGGAGGGCAAGGCGGCCCGCATCAAGGAAAAATTGCGCTAGAAGTACGGGGTGGAAATCGACAGCGGGGCGATCATGGCCAGATCGCCCTTTTTTGTTTGAACTTCCCCTTCCCTTGGCGGGAGAGGAATCGAGAAGGAAAGGTGGCAATATGCGCGATCCATGGTTGAACTGGCTGGAGCCAGTGCGGACGCTGGCGGCGGAGGCCAGCGAGCGGATTCTGGAGATTTACGCCACGGCGTTCGGGGTGACCGCCAAGGAAGACGACAGCCCGCTAACCGCCGCCGACCTGGCCGCTCATCACACCATCGTCGCTGGCTTGCTGCGCTTGACGCCGGAGATCCCGGTGCTGTCCGAGGAATCCGCCAGCATCCCGTTCGCCGAGCGCGCGCGCTGGCGGCGGTACTGGCTGGTGGACCCGCTGGATGGCACTAAGGAGTTCATCCAGCGCAACGGCCAGTTTACCGTCAACATTGCCCTGATCGAGGATCACGCGCCGATTCTCGGCGTGGTGCGAGTGCCGGTGACCGGCTTGTGTTACTTCGCCGCCCGAGGTCATGGCGCGTTCCGTGAAGAGCCGGACCGGGCGCCGCAACCGATCCAGGTGCGGCCGTTGCCACCCAGCGCGCCGGTGAAGGTGGTCGGCAGCAAGTCGCACGGCGGACCGGGTTTACAAAAGTTCGTCGCCGCGCTGGGCGCGCACGAGTTGGTCACCATCGGCAGTTCGCTCAAACTCTGCCAGGTGGCGGAGGGTACGGCTGATGTGTATCCCCGGCTCGGTCCGACCTCGGAGTGGGACACCGCCGCCGCGCAGTGCGTCGTCGAAGTGGCCGGTGGCCGGGTGGTGTCGGCGGCAACCGGCGAGCCGCTGCGCTACAACACCGGCGATTCGTTGCTGAATCCGTATTTCATCGTCTACGGCGATGCCAGCCACGACTGGCTGAAGTACGTGCCTCGGGAGCAGTGACCATGGACGCGGCTGCCCCCTGTCAGGCCGTCATCGTCACGCCCTTGGGTCGGATCAGCATTCGCATGACGGGCGAAGCGGTGAGCGCGCTGGATTATCTGCCCGCCGATGTACCCGAACAGCCGCCAACGGATGCGGCGACCCAGGCGGTGGTCGCGCAACTGGAAGCGTATTTCCGCGATCCCCAGGCGTCATTCACGGTTCCGCTGGCCCTGCCCGGAACCGTTTTTCAGCAAAGGGTTTGGGCCGCGTTGCAAGCCATTCCAGCGGGAACCGTGTTGACCTACGGCGAACTGGCGCGGCAACTGGGCACCGCCGCCCGCGCCATCGGCAGCGCCTGCCGAAATAATCCCCTGCCGATCCTGATTCCCTGTCATCGGGTGGTGAGCCGACAGGGACTGGGCGGGTATGCTGGCGAGGTCACCGGCGATCCGCTGGGGATCAAACGTTGGCTGTTGCGGCATGAAGGGGTGGATCCGGTTGGGTAAGCCCGTTTTTCTTCTTCCTTGAAATCCCGCCGTTTGCCCGCATATCCGACCGCAAACCGTGAACCCCATCCAGGAGCCCGTACACCCATGACCGTCGAAGCCCACAAGGAAACCCTTGGTTTTCAGGCCGAAGTGCAACAATTGTTGCGCTTGGTCGCGCATTCCCTGTATTCCCACAAGGAAGTCTTCCTCCGTGAACTGATCTCCAACGCCTCCGACGCCTGCGACAAGCTGCGTTTCGAGGCCCTGACCGATAGCGCCCTCTACGAGAGTGACCCCGACCTGAAAATTCGGGTCAGCTTCGACCAGGACGCCCGCACCATCACGGTGTCCGACAACGGCATCGGCATGGACCGGCAGGAGGTGATCGACAACATCGGCACCATCGCCCGCTCCGGCACCCGGCAGTTCATGCAGAAGCTGACCGGCGATCAGGCCAAGGATGCGAATCTGATCGGCCAGTTCGGCGTCGGTTTCTATTCCAGCTTCATCGTCGCCGACAAGGTCACGCTGCTGACTCGCCGCGCTGGCATGGGGCCGGAGCACGGGGTGCTGTGGGAGTCTACCGGCGA
>JAWOHQ010000229.1:0-9536 GCA_046485105.1 Candidatus Competibacteraceae bacterium
TCGTTGGCGTTGTTCAAATCGCGGGCGGCGTAGCGGTACAGCGTGTCGTTGATCAGCGTGGACTTGCCGGAACCGGATACCCCGGTGACGCAGGTGAACAGGCCCAGCGGAATCTCCACCGAGAGATCCTTGAGGTTGTTCCCACTCGCGCCGACGATGCGTAACTGTTTCTTCGGGTCGGGCGCAACCCGCCGTTCGGGCCGGGCAATCTTCCGCCGCCCGCCGAGATAGGCCCCGGTCAGCGAGTCGGGATGGGCCATGATCTCGGCCGGGGTTCCCTGCGCCACCACCCACCCGCCGTGGACGCCCGCGCCCGGTCCCATGTCCACCACTTGATCGGCGGTGCGGATCGCCTCCTCATCGTGCTCGACCACGAGCACCGTGTTGCCGAGGTCGCGCAGCCGCCGCAGGCTGGCCAGCAGGCGGGCGTTGTCGCGCTGATGCAGGCCGATGGACGGCTCGTCCAGCACGTACATCACCCCAACCAGTCCCGCGCCGATCTGCGACGCCAGCCGAATCCGCTGCGCCTCGCCGCCGGACAGGGTGTCGGCGCTGCGTTCCAGGCTCAGGTAGTCCAGTCCGACATCGACCAGGAAATTCAACCGCTCGCCGATTTCCTTGACGATCTTGGCGGCGATGGCGCCGCGCCGGCCGGGTAAAGCCAACTCGGCGAAGAACGCGCGGGCCGCGCCAATCGGCAACGCGACGAGTTCCGGCACGTTCCGCCCGGCGACGAACACATGACGGGCCGACCGGTTCAGCCGCGCCCCGTGGCAGGTCGGACAGGGCCGGCTGCTGAGATACTTGGCCAGATCGTCGCGGACCTGATTCGATTCGGTCTCCCGGTAGCGGCGCTCCAGGTTGGGAATCACGCCTTCGAACGGATGGCGGCGGACTGAACGCTCGCCCCGGCTGTTGGCGTATTCGAACGCGATCGCCTCATGGCCGCTGCCGTGGAGAATGATCCGGCGCACCCGTTCGGGCAACTCTTGAAACGGTTGGTCCACGGCGAACTCGTAATGCCGCGCCAGGGATTTAATCATTTGGAAATAATAGAAATTGTCGCGGTCCCAGCCGCGCACCGCCCCACGGGCCAGACTCAGATGCGGATGTGCCACGACCCGCTCGAGGTCGAAGAACTGCTTCACCCCCAGCCCGTCGCATTCCGGACAGGCCCCAGCGGGATTGTTGAAGGAGAACAGCCGGGGTTCCAGCTCGCTCAGGCTGTAGCCGCACACCGGACAGGCAAAACCGGCGGAGAACAGCAACTCGGCTCGCTCCGGTTGGTCCAGAAACGCCACCCGCGCCACGCCCTCCCCCAACCGCAGCGCGGTCTCGAACGATTCCGCCAGCCGCAAGCCGAGATCGTCCCGCACCTTGAACCGGTCGACCACCACTTCAATCGTATGCTTGCGGCGCAAATCCAGCGCCGGCGGACTGTCCAGCTCCACCACTTTGCCGTTGATTCGGGCGCGCACGAAACCCTGCGCCTGCAAGTCCCGCAACAGCTTCACATGCTCGCCCTTGCGGTCCTTGACCACCGGCGCCAGCAGCATCAACCGTTCCCCGTCCGGCAGCGCCAACACCTGATCGACCATCTGACCGACGGTCTGGGCGTCGAGATCGATCGCGTGGTCCGGGCAGCGCGGAATCCCGGCCCGGGCGTACAGCAGCCGCAGATAGTCGTAAATCTCGGTAATCGTCCCGACCGTGGAGCGGGGGTTGTGCGAGGTGGATTTCTGCTCGATGGAGATCGCCGGCGACAACCCCTCGATGTGATCCACGTCGGGCTTTTCCATCAGCGAGAGAAACTGCCGGGCGTAGGCCGACAGCGATTCCACGTAGCGGCGCTGGCCCTCGGCGTAGAGGGTGTCGAAAGCCAACGAGGATTTACCGGACCCGGACAGGCCGGTGATCACGATCAGCCGGTCGCGGGGTAAATCGAGGTCGATATTCTGGAGGTTGTGGGTGCGGGCGCCGCGAATCTTAATGAAGGTGTCCATGCGCGAGAGGGTCGGGGGCGGATTGAAGGGCGCCATGATAGCCCCGATCGAAGGAGCGATGCGCTATGCTTCCAACGCGCGGCGCATCTTACCCGTGATGCTTGCCGCAGCAACCATCCGCCCAACCCGCATCGAGTCATCCAGTCTCCAAGGTCCAATCGCAATGATGAACGCCCTCTCCGGTTTCACCCCGCCCGCCCGTGGCCTGATCGTCGCCGGGGCGCTCGCCCTGGTGCTGACCGTGACGAAAACCGCCGCGCCGATCCTCATCCCGCTGCTGCTGGCGATCTTCATCGCCATCATCGCGACCCCGGCCCTGGGTTGGATGCGCGGGCGCGGGATGCCCAAATGGGGAGCGTTGGCGATCATCACCTTCGTGCTGCTCGAAATCGGCAGCCTGCTGGCCTTGGTGACCACCGGGGCGCTCGAAGGATTCCGGGACAGCCTGCCGACCTATCAGGAACGCTTCATGGCATTGAGCGAGCAGTTCGGAGGCTGGCTCGAGGGCGCCGGCGTCGGCGGTTCGCGCGAGGCCATCCCCGACCTTCTGGATCCGAACAAAGTGGCCGCCGGCGTCCGTTTTCTCTTGTCGAACGCCAGCGGCTTCCTGGCCACCGGCTTCCTGGTGCTGCTCCTGGTGATCTTCATTCTGCTCGAGGCCAACACCCTGCCAGCCAAACTCAAGGCCGCGTTTCATCCGACGGAGGCGGGCAACGCCCGCATGAAGCGGCTGTTGGACTCCATCAAGCGCTACATGCTGATCAAGACCCTGACCAGCCTCGGCACCGCGTTTTGCGTCTGGGTCTGGCTGTGGCTGCTCGGCGTCGACTTCGCCGTGCTCTGGGCCATCCTGGCCTTCTTCCTGAACTTCGTGCCCGTCGTCGGCAACCTGGTGATGATGGTCCCGGCCGTGCTGCTCGCGCTGGTGCAGGCGGGCCTGGGGACAGCCCTGTTGGTCGCGGCCGGGTATCTGGTGATCAATACCCTGATCGGCAATGTTCTGGAGCCGCGGATCATGGGCCGCGGGCTCGGCATTTCGACCTTGGCGGTGTTCGTCGCGCTGCTGTTCTGGGGGTGGCTGTTCGGCACGGTGGGCATGTTCCTGGCCGTGCCGCTGACCGCGGCGCTGATCATCGCCCTGGATGCGAGTCCCCATACCCGCCCCATCGCCATTCTGCTCGGTCCGGCGATCCAGGATGAGCCCGAGCCCACGGACGAGCCCGACTCCAAAGCCGGCGATCCGGCACCGGCGAACCCGGCCCCGCACGGCCGAAGCCGGAATAAAACATCATAGACAGGGGGCGGTTGAGACGCCAGCTTCCAAAAATATCACCAAGCAGATCGTTTGAGGCCGATTAAACGGGGTCAAGAGCCTGTACGAAAATCCCCCCCTCTCTCTGTGGGAGCGGCGCGGTCGTTCCGCGAGCGGGGGGCGTCAGCCCCCTGTTTCCCGGAACGCAGCCAGGGATCGGCGCTAGTGGCGGGCGCGGAAACAGCGGACTCACGTCCGCCGCTCGCCGGCGACCCCAGGGCGCTAGCGGCTGGCGCGGCGTCGTGGAGAGCGCCACGCCCTGCTACCGTAGAGCGGATTGATTAGAGGCGTCATGGAAACCCTGCCTCTGACCGTCAGGTAGAGCGGCGCCGGCCCGCTCCAGAAAATACCCCGCCTCCGCTCCCAGCCAGGCTCTCCCCTCGGGACCCAGATCTTCGACCGGTCCCGCCAGAGTAACCGCGCCCTGGAGTTCGTCCGCCCGCAGATCGAAGCACAGATCGAGCTGGATCGGCTCACCTCCGGCTCGTTCCGGACCAAAAGGATACAGCGCCACCCGCACGTCGAGCGCGGCCGTGGCCGCTTCCACTTTCACCACCGCCACCTCGGCCCGCTCGTACCCCAACGCTCGACCCCGTTCCCGGAGCACGAACCCCAATTCGTTGGTCGCAACCGCCCGGATCGATTCCAGAATTTCCTCCAGTTGCGCCTCGGCCTGGCGCAAACGCCGGGAATCTGGGCGTTCTTGCGCGTTTTCCAGCCCGATCACCTCACGAAGTTCAGCGAACGCCTTGGGCAGGGCGCCGGAATAAAATCCAGGCCGCAACAGGGTGTGCAGCGTTTCCCCATGTGGCCCGAAGGGCGCCGGTTGCGCGCGGTCGGGATGGTTGGCGCGATACAGCTTCCAGTTCTCCTTCAGCTCCCAGGCCAGAAACCCGAACAACCCGGGCGACAGCAGCACGGTCGCGGTCGCCAGCGGCAAGCCGATGAGCCGTGGCAGGATCGGGTCCAACAAGACCAGCAGCGCGGAGGTCAACACGGGAAAAAACGGCAACATCAGCTTGTCAGCCACCGTGACGACCGGGAAATGCTTGACCGGATTGACTTGGGGCTCGACCAGCACCGCCACGTAGAAATGGATGAGATAACTGAGCGCCCGCCACACCGGCCCGACCAGCGCCTTGGTCACCGTCACGCCCCACCCTTCGTCCCGATGATGGCTGACTTTTTCATCCACCCGGTGGAGTCCCCGTTCGAAGCCGCGCATCAACCCGCCGAACAAGTCGACCACCCAGCGGAACAGACCGATCAGCAAGGTCCGATGCACCCGGCGCCAGAAGGCGGCGAACCGGGTGATGGCGGCGTCCAGCAGCCGGCGTCCCGACCGACTGTTGCGCAGGAAACTGCCCAGGATGAAACCCAGTACGAGCAGGAAGCCGAGCACTTCATCGACCTCGAGGTCGAGGCCGGCCGCGACGCCGATCAGCGGCAAGGCGAACGCCAGGCCGATCAGCAACGGTTCCAGCAGATAGCGGGAGGCTTGCCGAACCAGACGATAACGAAACCAGCGGGCCGCCGGCCCCCAGCGCAGCCAGCGCGCCAAACGCTGGTACAGCAGTTCGACGAACAGCCATCGACAACTCTCACCGAAAGCGACCACCGCCCGCCGCCCTCGCTTGGTATGGATCAGAACGATCAACCCTGCACCGACCCCCAGCACCGACCCTGGATCGACCAGCCGTACCGGACACTGCGCCGTGGGGACCAGATTCAGCAGAAAGCCCAGGGTTTCCAATCCGATGAAGGCGATGCCGAACGGCAACAGCAGAAAGCGGGTGATCCACCGGCCGACGGCCGTGCCGAACAGCGGAGCGCTTAACTGCTGCAAGCCTTTCAGGTAAAACTCGCCCGACTGATAAACTCCCGGCAGCGCGGCGCTAGCCTGGCGATTGAAGCGCGCCAAGCGATCCCCCAACAGCAGTTCGCGCCAGCCCGGATCCGGCAAGCGCGGTTCGCGGCGGGCCACGGCGTCCCGCAAGTCGGTGAAGCGCAGATGCCAGCGTCGCCGGACGACCCCGAGCAATTCTTCCTGAAGCGCGTTCCGCGCCACCCGCTGGCGAGAATCGCCGAGGAGAAAACCGGCGGCGTCGAGCAACCCGCGCAGGCGCGGTTGTAACTGCTGGCGGAGCCGCTGGCCAATCTGCTCGTCCAGGGTCCGCAAGGGCGCGCTGAAGTAAACCACTTCGGCCCCAGACCAGGACGATTGATCGAGCCGGGTTTTCGCCGCGTTCAGCGCGCGCAGGGCCTTGAGCGGACTCTGAAACGGCAGGCCCAGCCGCAGGGGTCGCCGGCCGCCGCTCCACAACCAGACCAGCGGTTGCAAGCGGTAATAGTCGGTCCGCCCCTCCAGGAAAACTCGCTCCAGATCGTGCAACAACTGGGAATAGGGACTGGAGAGGCGCGCGGTGGCCGGTTCCTCCAGCAGGCGGTGAATCAACCGCTCCAGGATGCGCGTGGACTGAAAATCCAGCTTCCAGGTCGCGGCGAGGTTGTGAGCCAACGCTTCGACAATTTCCTGCTGACGCTCCTCCAGAATCCACGGCACGGTGTCCTCCCCGCGCCGATCCTCGTCCGCCAGCGGGCAGGGCGTCATACTCCGATACTGGCGCGCGGCCACGCACAGAGATTGGAGCGCCGCGCCATACCGGCCGGCCATCTCGGCTTTTAAACCCGTCCGGACGCCGTGGCGAAACAGATGCAAGCGCGCGGCGAGCGCCCGTTCCGGCGACCTGTCCCGGCCACGCGCGGATCGATACTCCAGCCGCGTGGCCAACAGATTCACGAGCGGCGTCAAGCGTCCAGTCAGAGCGAGCCAGACCGAGGCGAGCCAGCCCGGCTTCCGGCTCAAGAGGGAAGCCTGGCGCAGCGCGTCTCGACAGCGCGCCTCGATCCGCGCGGCCACTCGGTCGCGCTCCGCCGCCTGGTTCGGATGCTCGCCGGCGGGGGTTTCCCGGCGGACCGCGGGAGAGCGCTTGACCGGCAAGGGCAGGATCGTATTCGCGCCGTCGGCCAAATCGGGGTCGTTGCGGCCGAACGGCAGATCGAGCGGCAACTCCGGCTCGTAATCAGGCGCGCCGTCGAAGCCGTAGGGGCGACTCCGGGTCAGCAGCTGCGGCCAGCGACTGCCGTGCCGGGGGGGCGGCAGGTCTAAACCGCCCTCCTTCAACCAGCGATCCAGCCTATCCCAGTCCCGGATGGCCGGAAAAAAGTACGCCCGCGCGCCGGGGACAAAATAGCGGAGATACCCGATAAAACCGACGAAATGCCGGCACAGCATTTCGTCGTCGAGATCCAGCACGACCCGCCGATCCCGTTCGAGCACGGCCCGCGCCTCGCGCACCGCTCGTTCGCCAATCTCCCGAACCAACCCCCGGGCGCCAAACGTATCGTGGTCCTGATTGTCGTTCCGGGCCACCTGCCAGGCCCGCGCCACCTCGGCCTCGAACCGGCGCCCCCAGTAACCGCGCAGCCAGTACCGGGAATCGCTGGCCGCCAACTCCTGGCCAGACGGCATCGGCAAAAGAATCACCCAGTCTGGCAGGTTAAGCCCCTCAATGACCGCCAGCGCATCGGGATTCTCCTCCTCCAAGCCAACCAGCAACGCCTCGCGGGGCATCAGGTAATAAGCGAGTGGGGGGACGGCCAGATGCGGTGAGCCGTCGCCCAGATGGCGGCGGATCAAGCGTTCCATCACCCGGGGATGGAACAGAAACACCCCTTCCACCGGCCGGAATACCCGCCGCCGTAACTCCCGCGCCGTCAAACGAACGCGAGACCGTTCTTCAACCTCTAACGAAAATTCCATGATTATATTTTGATTTATTTGGTATTTTACCTGGTCACGCCTGATAGGCAGGCATCGCGCGTCCGATGATCGACGAACACAAGTTTTTGTTGAAAGAGCAATCCTACATCGCGCAACGAGCGAGCGTCCGCTACAGACTCTCAATACTTTTTTCCGACTTCCTTCCACCACCCCGGCGGGGCCGGCCGGGAACCACAGACGATCAACCATGAACGACATCATTGAAAACAAGACCTTCGATGAAATTCAAATCGGCGATCAAGCCAACCTGACGCGGGCGCTCGATCGGGACGGCGTCGAGGCACTGGCGATCATCACCGGCAATTTCAATTTGATCGACCTGGATCCGGGACCGGCGGACACTTCGATGTTCGGACAAGGCGGCGGCCAATCGAGTTGGTCGGCGGCGCTGTTCGCGTCGCTGGCCGGCACCCGTCTGCCGGGGTTGGGTTCAGTGACGCAACACATCGATGTGCATCTGTGCCGGCCCGTGGCCATCGGCACGCCGGTGACCGTCACCGCGACCGTCAAGGAAAAACGGCCGGAAACGGGGATCGTGCTGCTCGAATGCCGGGCGGTCGATCCGACGGGCGAGGAAGTCGCGCGTGGCTGGATCGAAGTCACGGCGCCCAAGGAAAAAATACGGCATCACCTGATGGACTTGCCAAAGGTGCAACTACGCCGAAACAACCGCTACCTGGAACTGTTGAAAGCCTGCGAGGGTCTCCCGGCCCTCGGTTGCGCGGTCGTCCATCCGTGCAGTCCCGACTCGTTGCGTGGGGCGGTCGAGGCAGCCGAGCACAATCTGATAGCGCCCATCCTGATCGGTCCGAAAGAAAAGATCAGGTCCATCGCCGCGCAAGAAAGCCTGGATCTCACTCCGTACCGACTGGTTCCAGCCGAACACAGCCATCACTCCGCCGAACTGGCGGTCGCGATGGTGTTGGCCGGCGAGGCGCAGACTCTGATGAAGGGCAGCCTGCACACCGACGAACTGCTCGCCCAAGTGGTGAAAAAAGTGGGCGGTCTGCGCACCGAGCGGCGAATCAGTCATTGCTTCCTGCTATCGGTGCCCACTTTCCCACGCCCGATCATCATCACCGACGCCGCCATCAACATTCAGCCGACTCTGGAAGACAAGCGCGACATCATCCAGAACGCCATCGACCTGGCGCACGCCATCGGCATCGCGGAACCGAAGGTAGCAATCCTGTCGGCGGTGGAGACGGTCACCAACAAGATTCCCTCCACCCTGGAAGCCGGCGCGCTGTGCAAGATGGCGGATCGCGGCCAGATCACCGGTGGCCTGCTGGACGGGCCGCTGGCGTTCGACAACGCTATCGACGAACAGGCGGCGAAAACCAAGGGCATCAAATCCCCGGTGGCGGGCAAGGCCGACATCCTGGTGGTGCCCGATATGGAAGCCGGCAACATGCTCGCCAAGCAGTTGACTTTCATGGCCGGTGCCGAGGCCGCCGGCATCGTGCTCGGCGCCCGCGCGCCCATCGTGCTGACCAGTCGCGCCGATGGCCCCCAAACCCGCTTGGCTTCCTGCGCGGTGGCCGTGCTGTTCGCCGAAGCTCAGCGCCGGGGCGCGGCGCTCCAAAAGGCGGCGGGATGAGCGTCTTCACAAATTTGAAACCAGAATGTCACATTATTAGTGGAAATTTCTGCAAACTTTGTCAAAACTCCTCCTCCGTTCAACATTAATCGCTATGGCTTGACATCTGTTATATGGCATTGATCTTACCGTATTATTGCAGCGTGGCTTTGGAAACCGACGCCTCTACGCGTAGTACCGATAGAGCACCTCGGCGAACATCGCCGGCTTTTCGACTCCTTCGATCTCCACGGTGCAGCCGAACCGCATTTGCCCTCCGCCTGGGACCTCCTCGAACGCGAGCGCTTCGGCCCGCAGGCGAATTCGGCCGCCGACCTTGACCGGGCTGGGAAACCGCAGCTTGTCCAGGCCGTAGTTGAGCGTCCCCGCCACCCTGCGCACCTGGAGCACTCGGGAGAGCAGATAAGGCAGCAGCGAGAGGGTCAGATACCCATGGGCGATGGTTCCGCCAAAAGGGCTGTCCCTGGCCCGTTCCGGGTCGGTGTGCAGCCATTGGTCGTCGAGGGTCGCCTCGGCGAAACGGTCCACGCGCTCTTGGGTGATCTCGAACCATTCGCTCTCACCGAGAGCTTGGCCGGCCAAATGGCGCAGTCCAGCGATTCCTTCGGCAATGGTGGGGGTCATGAGTGAATCTCCTGGTTGCGAACAAAATAATGTTTCCTGTAAATTTTCCAGTGATACCTTTGTCAGGCAACCACAACTTGTAGTGTTGGCCCTATCTGCGCCTACTAAAGGAAGCGACCACCCCAAGTTATCACTGGAAAATTTACAGGAGGA
>JAWOHQ010000283.1:0-4342 GCA_046485105.1 Candidatus Competibacteraceae bacterium
GCGGCGATCGCCGCCTTTGGCTCCACCTGTCGGGTCAAGGGCGGGCCGGAGGACGACGCCAACCTCCAGGCGCTGCTGGAGGCGCGGACGCCGGTCTGCACCATCTTTGGCAAAACCTGGACCCTGCATGTCACCGACGTGCTGCAAACCACGCTGGACGACAACCTGCGGATCATCGAGCAGTCGGTGGCCTACCTGCGCGCCGCGGGCCGCCGGGTCATGTACGACGCCGAGCATTTTTTCGACGGCTACCAGGCCGATCCGCGCTACGCGCTGGAAACGCTTGAGGCCGCCATTCGCGGCGGAGCCGAAACGGTGGTGTTGTGCGACACCAACGGCGGCGCCATGCCCTGGGAGGTGGAGAAAATCATCCGCGAGATGAAGGAGTCGATCCAGCACCCGTTTGGCATCCACACCCACAACGACGGCAAGTGCGCGGTCGTCAACGCGCTACTGGCCGTGCGCGAAGGCGCCAGTCAGGTCCAGGGCACCATCAACGGCGTGGGCGAGCGTTGCGGCAACGCCAACCTGTGTTCGATCATGGCCAATCTGGAACTCAAGATGGGCCGCCAGTGCCTGCCGGAAGGCCGCTTGCACAAACTCTACGAGCTGTCGCATGTGGTCGATGAGGTTGCCAACGTCACCCCCAACGACCACCTGCCTTACGTCGGCAAGAGCGCGTTCGCCCACAAGGGCGGCGTGCATGTGGCGGCCATGCGCCGCTCGGAGCAGTCGTACCAGCACGTGGCCCCGGAGCGGGTGGGCAACAAGATGCGGGTGGTGGTCTCCGCCCTGTCGGGACGGGCGAACATCCTCAGCAAGGCCGAGGAACACGGCGTCGATGTCGGGGGCGGCGCGGACGTGGTGGGCGTGCTCAACGACGTGAAGGAGCTGGAAGCGCGCGGCTTTTCCTTCGAGGCCGCCGAAGCGTCGGTCGCCATGATGCTCAAGCGCCAGCAGCCGGGTTATAAACCGCCGTTCGAACTGGTGGATTTCCTGGTCAACGTCGAGCATCGCCAGGGTCGGGGCATTTTCGCCGAGGCCATGGTCAAGGTGAAGGTGAACGGAGAAGTGCTCCACACCGCCGCCGAGGGCAACGGTCCCGTGAACGCCCTCGACATCGCTCTGCGCAAGGCGTTGCTGGGACACTACCCGGAAATCGCCACCTTCCATCTGGCCGATTACAAGGTGCGGATTCTGGATGGCCAGGATGGGACCGAGGCCATCACTCGCGTCTTGATCGACACCCGCAACACCACTCGGCTGTGGAGCACCGTCGGCGCCAGCGCCAACATCATCGAAGCCTCCTGGCAGGCGCTGGTCGATGCGATGGAGTACGGGCTGACGGTGGCGCATTGAATAGTCAAGGATCATGGAACAATCATGAAAGCAAACATCGTCTTACTCCCCGGCGACGGCATCGGCCCGGAAGTGGTTGGCGCGGCCGTCCGCGTACTGGACGCGATCGCCGGGAAATTCGCTCACGAGTGGGTCTATCAGGAACGCCTGATGGGCGGTTGCTCCATCGACCGGTTCGGCTCGTCGCTGACCGACGAAACCCTGGCCGATTGCCAGGCGGCGGATGCGGTGCTGTTGGGCGCGGTGGGCGGGCCGAAGTGGGACGACCCGAACGCCAGGGATCGCCCCGAGCGCGGATTGCTGGCCCTGCGCAAGGGGCTGGGCGTGTTCGCCAACCTGCGCCCGGTCAAGGTGCATCCAGCGCTGATCGATTCATCGCCGCTCAAGCCGGAAAAACTCCAGGGCGTAGATATTCTGGTCATCCGCGAATTGACCGGCGGTCTGTATTTCGGCTGGCCGAAGGGCCGCGACGTGAAGGACGGCCGCGAGCGCGCCGTCGATACCCTGGAATACTATGATTACGAAATCCGCCGCGTGATGGAGCTGGCGTTCGCGCTGGCCAGGGGCCGCAAGCGCAAGGTCACGTCCGTCGACAAGGCCAACGTGCTCGAATCCTCGCGGCTGTGGCGACAGATTGCCGTGCAGGTTGGCGTGGCGAACCCGGAGGTGGCCTTGGAGCATGTCTTGGTGGATACCGCCGCCATGCGCCTGATCACGGGTCCCGCCGGGATGGATGTGGTCGTCACCGAGAACATGTTTGGGGATATTCTCACCGACGAGGCCTCGGTGCTGGCCGGTTCGATGGGGATGCTGCCTTCCGCCAGTCTGGGGGAAGGCCGAGTCGGCTTGTACGAACCGATTCATGGTTCGGCCCCCGATATCGCTGGCCAGGGCATCGCCAATCCGATCGGTATGATTCTGTCCACCGCCATGCTGCTGCGTCACTCGCTGGGACTGGAGACGGAAGCCGCCGTTGTCGAACGGGCGGTGGACGAAACCATTACCGCCGGGGCGCGCACCGCTGACCTCGGCGGGAAACTGACCACCACCCAGATGGCGGGAGAAATTATCCAGCGATTGTGAGCCCGCGCTCCCGCCACCCTCGGAAAACCCACGAAAAGGAGGCTCCCATAATGCAAGTCAGCCTCGCCGAAGCCGAGACCCAGCTTCCCCGCTTGATCCGCGCCGCCTTGGCTGGTGACGAGGTGATCATCGCCGAGCAGGGCCGCCCATCCGTCCGGCTGGTTCCGGTGCAGACTATCGCCGGAAAGCGCCAACCCGGCGTTTGGTCCTATCTTCCTCCACCGGCGGAGGACTGGGATAGCCCAGCGTTCAACCGCGAAATCGCCAAGGACCTCCAGGGTGAAAACGACTGATGGCCGCGCCGCTCTACCTCATCGACACCCACATCCTCTACTGGTGGATGACGAACAAGCTCAACCTGGGCGAGGCGACTGTCCATAAGATGCGGGAGGCAGACATGGCCGTCAGTGCGGCCACGCTCTGGGAGATGGTCTTGAAGAACCGCAAGGGCAAGCTGCCGCTCCCGGATGCGCCGTTACACCAAGAGGTTACCACGCAGGGATTTGGCCTGATCCCCATCACCCCCGCCCACCTCGAAACCCTACGCGGACTCGACATCCCCCACGAAGATCCCTTCGACCGCCTGCTCCTCGCTATGGCGATTGCGGAGGGGCGCATCTTTCTGACCAGAGATGGCCCGCTACTGGATTTGGGGTTGCCCTACGTCGTATCTGGGTAAGCCCTCTGAGGAGCGAACAGTTACACTTCATCGACAATGGCCCCACCATGTATTCCACCATCAAAACCCTCCACTTTTCCCTGGCTTTCCTGTCCCTGGCCGGATTCGTGGCGCGCGGCGTCCTGCACCTGCGCCACTCGCCCTGGGTCAAACGGCGGTTCGCGCGGGTGGTGCCCCATCTGGTGGATACCGGGTTGCTACTCACGGGCCTGTGGCTGGCGTGGGTCTGGCGCATGCACGAGCACCTGCAACCCTGGCTGCTGGCCAAGCTGGTCGCCCTGCTGCTCTACATTGCCCTGGGCATGCTGGCGTTCCGGTTCGCCCGGAGCGACGGAACGCGCGCCCTCGCCTGGGGCGCCGCCATCGGGGTCTTCCTGTACATGCTGGCCGTGGCGCACACCAAACGGCCGCTCCCCCTGCCTTGGTGAGCCCGACCGGATCGACCGGCAATTCATGGCGACCCTTTCAGCGTTGAAATCCTGGCCGCTGGCCCTGGGCATTTTTCTGCTCATGCTGCCGGTCACCACCACAGCATCAACGCGCCAGGTAACGCAGGTGACGTGGATTAAGCGATATTGCCTCCTCCTCTCACGCTGGGAGAGGGGTTGGGATGAACGGCGAAGATTCGACGGTTGGAAAGCGTGGCGAGGATGTTCCATCCTTGGTCTACCGTCAGACAAACGTATCCGAGATGGAGCAAAGTTTTAGGGCACGTTTTCTGTATGGCTGGCGTTCACGGAAAGAAGCAGATCGGCATGAAGCCGACTGGAGACGAAAATTATTACTCTTGAAGCTGTTGTCGCATATTCACAGTGCCCACGGAAAGCATTTCTCATTCTTCGCTCGGAAGATCAGGGAATACCTAAATTCCTCAGGCGATCCGGCATCTATCGCTATGCCAGGCGTTCACCGCATGGCCAGTCTGCTGAAGCGCTGGATTCTGGGGACCCACCAAGGCTCGGTGGGATGAGCACTTACAGTTTTATCTGGAAGAATTCACCTTCCGCTTTAATCGCCGTACCTCTCGCAACCGGTGACTCGTCTTTCGCCGTTGACTGGAACAGATCGCCGACCGACCAGGTGCCCGAGAAAAATCTCATCCATGGTTACGATTGGCGGCTACACAAGATGTAGGGTAGGCGGAGCTAACCGCCCACCCCCTTTAAAAAATTAAAAAAACTTTGGCGCCATCTACAAAAACTCAAGCCGTCTACCTCGAAA
>JAWOHQ010000442.1:0-4518 GCA_046485105.1 Candidatus Competibacteraceae bacterium
GTCGGCGGGGATACGGTGGGCGAGATCGGCCCCGGTCTGTTGGTGCTGGTCGGCGTGGAGCGCGGCGATGCCGAGGCGCAGGCCGACCGGTTGCTGGAACGGCTGTTGGGCTACCGGGTGTTCGCCGACGCCGAAGGTAAGATGAATCTGAGCGTTCGCGATCGCGACGGCGGGTTGCTGCTGGTCCCGCAATTTACCCTGGCGGCCGATACTCGCAAGGGAATGCGTCCCAGTTTTACCCCGGCCGCGCCGCCGGCCGAGGGCGAGCGACTTTTTGAGTATTTGGCGTTGCGCGCCCGGCAACAGCACCCGAGCGTCGCCACCGGTCGTTTTGGCGCGCACATGCGGGTCGAGTTGACCAATGATGGCCCGGTGACTTTTTGGCTTCAGGCGCCGCCCAGTGGTTAATTCTGATGTTGGAGGCGGGTGATGTCATAACGCCTACGGTACGTGCGGCCGTTCCAGATATTCGTACGATTGCATTTCCTGGAGCCGGCTGACGGTGCGCTGAAACTCGAACTTCAGTTTCTGGCCGGTGTAAAGTTCCAGTGGCGGAACGGCGGCGGACAGGATCAGCTTGACGCTGCGGTCGTAGAACTCATCCACCAGATTGACGAAGCGTCGCGCCTGGTTTTCCATCTGCCAGTCCATCACTGGAACATTGGAAATCAGTACGGTGTGATAGCAGCGAGCGATTTCAATGTAATCGGCGGTGCCGCGCGGCCCGTCGCAGATCGCCCGGAAATTGAACCAGACGATACCGTCGGCCTCGCGCCGGGTGGGAATGAAGCGACCCTCGAATTCCACGTCGCCGCCGCGATGGCCCGGTTCGGGCGCGAGGTTGTCGAAGACTTCGTTGAGAATCTGTTCGGCCCGGTCGTCCAGCGGCGAGTGATAGATTTCCGCCTTCTCCAGATAGCGCAACCGGTAATCCACCTCTCCGTCCAGATTCATGATGTCCAGATATTGTTTGAGCAGCTCGATGGCCGGAAGGAAGCGGGCGCGCTGCAAGCCGTTCTTGTACAGCTCGTCCGGTGGAACATTGGACGTGGTGACCAGGGTCACGCCGCGGGCGAACAGCTCTTTCAATAGACCGTAGAGCAGCATGGCATCGGTGATGTCGGCGACGAAAAACTCGTCCAGACAGATCACCCGCGCCTTGTCGGCGAAGCGACCGGCCACGACCCGCAGCGGTTCCTGCTGGCTTTGTAGGGTTTTCAACTCCTGATGCACCGTGCGCATGAAGCTGTGGAAATGAATGCGCAGCTTGCGCTCCAGCGGCAGGGCATCGACGAAGGTATCCACCAGATAGGTCTTGCCGCGCCCGACGTCGCCCCACAGATACAGCCCGCGCACGGGTGGTGGACCGGGAGGCGGCGGGTCGCGGCGCGCCAGCCGCGCCAGCAGTCCCGGCGATTTCCGGGCGCCGACCGGCTCCGGCTGGGCCATGAGTTGATCGTAAATCCGTTGTAAATGCAGGATGGCGCGTTCCTGGGCGGGATCGTGCTGGAAGCCTTCCCGTTGCAAATCTTGGCGGTAGCGTTCGTAGGGCATGGCGGGGCTCGAAAGCGGGGTTAGTGGCTGGGCAGGAACAACGGCCGCCCGCGCGGGTGTGGGAGATGCGGCAGATAAAGCGACCAGTCGCGGGTGGCGTCGCCGAACGCCAGGAAATCCGGGTTGATCAGAATCGGTCGGGCGTTGTAGCGCAGCGGCCGGAATTGCAGGTCGGTCAGATAGCCGCCGGCTTCCTCCACGAGGATCTGGGCGGCGGCGGTGTCCCATTCGCCGGTCGGGCCGAAGCGCGGATAGAGATCGGCTTCGCCCTCGGCGATCCGGCAGGATTTCAGGGCGCCGCCCAGCGAAAGATGCCGGTGCGGGCCGAGCAGGCTCAGATAATCTTGCAGGCGCCGGGTGCCATAGGAACTTTGGCTGCTGATGACCCGAACTGGATAGTGACAAACCCGCGCGGCGCGGATGCGCTGGGCCGTCTGGCCGTCGGCTTGCCGCCAAGCGCCGCCGCCGCGCCAGGCGTAATAGCACAGGCCGCCGACCGGTGGCAGAATCAGCCCGAGCACCGCCTCGTGGCGGTGGATCAGGGCGATGTTGACCGTGAACTGATCGCTGCGCTTGATGAATTCACGGGTGCCGTCCAGCGGGTCCACCAGCCACAGCCATTCCCAGCCGCTGCGTTCGGCGAAACTGAAGTCCGGCGCTTCCTCGGACAGAATCGGAATGCCGGGAGTCAGTTCCTCCAAGCCGCGCAGAATACAGCCATGCGCGGCGAGATCGGCCTCGGTGACCGGACTCAGGTCGGCTTTTTCGGTGACGCTGAAGGCGCCGGCGTAGATGTCCAGAATGCGCCGTCCCGCTTCCCGGGCGATAGCCTGAACCGGCTCCACCAGGGCGGCTAGATCGATGTGGGGGACGACGGACATGACGCGGGAACCTCGCGGATCGGGTGGCGTAAGCGAATGCGTCGCGATCTCCCAGCCATTCTACACAATCCCGGCCCAAGCCGTTTGGCCGGCGGAGCGCTCCACCATGACCATGCGGTTGCCTTGGACCCTGATTCACACCGTCCTGCTCGACATGGACGGTACGCTGCTGGATTTACGGTTCGATAACCACTTCTGGCGGGAACTGGTCCCGGCGCGCTACGCCGAGCGCCACGGCCTGCCGCTGGCCCGAGCCCGCGTCGAGGTGATGGCCCGCACCCAGGCGGTGGAGGGCACGCTGGCCTGGTACTGCCTGGATTACTGGAGCCGGGAACTGGCGCTGGATATCGTGACCCTCAAGCGGGAAATCGCGCATTTGATCGCCGTTCATCCGCATGCTCTGGAGTTTTTGGACGCCGTGCGCGCCGCCGGTAAGCGAGTGGTCATGGTCACCAACGCCCATCCGCGCAGCCTGGCCCTGAAAATGGAAAAAACCCGGTTGACCGGTCATTTCGACGCCATCATCTGTGCGCACGAACTGGGGCTGGTGAAGGAGCAGCCGGAATTCTGGCCGCGTCTCCAGGAGCAGGAGCCGTTCGAGCCGGCGATGACGTTGCTGGTGGACGACCATTCGGCCATTCTGAGCGCGGCGCGGGACTATGGCATCGGCTATCCGGTGTGGGTGGCGCGGCCGGATTCCGCCCATCCACCCCGGCCGCCGGGCGAGTTTCCGGCGATTCACGATTTTTCCGAGCTGTTGCCGGTGGAGTGATGGCAGGGTCCGTCGGCGATGGAGGAAGGCGGCGAAGGTCGGCCGGATTGCAGATCCTCGTAGAAGGCCAGTAACGCCTGGGCCGGACCTTCCGCCGCCCATTGTCGCGCGTAATCCCGCCCTTCCGCGCTCAATCGCTGGCGGAGTTCGGCGTCGTCCAACACTCGCCGAACCTGCGCGGCGAACTGCGCCACGTCCTCCTCGGCCACTAGCGCGCCCTGCCCCGCCGCCAGGATGTCGCAAGTGCCCATGACCGCCGTCGATACCACCGGCACTCCCAGACTCATCGCCTCGAGCAAGACCAGACCCTGGGTTTCGGTACGCGAGGCGAACACGAAGGCGTCGCCGGCCTGATAGCCGCTGTTCAGTTCGAGCCCTCGGGGCAGATAGCCCGCGAACCGCAGGTTGGCGTCCAGCCCGAGCTGGGTTCCCAGGCGGCGCAACCGCCCCTCCGCCGGACCTTCGCCGGCGATGATCAGGACGACCTCGGGATGCGTGGTCCGTTGTAGTTCCCGGACCACGCGCAACAGAAATTCGATATTCTTCTCGAACGCCACCCGGCCCACGAACACCAGGGTCGGCTGGCCGGCGGCGATGCCGAGGCGGGCGCGAAACGCGGCGCCATCGCCTTCCTGGAAGGCGTCGCCGGGCATTCCGGTCGGGATCACCCGCATCGGCGTGGTCACGCCGTACCCGGCCAGAATCTCCCGCATCGCCCGCGACGGCACGACCAGGCCATCCAGGTGATTGCACTGGCGGCGCGAGAGCAACCGGGCCACCGCCCGCCAGGCGGTTTTCGGCAGTACCGGCAGATAATGAAACAGGTATTCCTCGAAAAAAGTGTGATAGGTCTCGACGCAGGGCACGCCCCAGCGCCGCGCCCACCGGAGGCCGGCGTAGTGGGCGACGAAGGGCGTCTGGATATGCACCAGATCAAAATGTTGCCCGTTCAACGCGGCCAAGTGCCGGGACAGGGACTTGGGGCGCATCATTCGATCCTCCGGATCGAACAGCACCCGGCGGGACAGCACCCGGCAGATACCCTCTTCGTCGGCGGTCGCCTGCCCGTAGTCCGGGGCGATCACCTGGATGTCATGCCCCAGCTGCCGAAATTCGCGCCGAAACGTTTGAATGGAGGTGGAGACGCCGTTCACGCGCGGAAAATACACGTCCGAAAGCATTAGAATTCTCATTGAAATCCCTGAACTCTCTCATCGTCCCAGCGAGGCCGCGCCATGCATGATCCCAATCCCGCCATCGTCGCCCGTGTCACCGAAGAACTACGCCGCGCCCGCCGGGTGCTGTTTGTGA
>JAWOHQ010000449.1:0-3637 GCA_046485105.1 Candidatus Competibacteraceae bacterium
CACGCATGCGACGGTCGTAACGCTCGCTGGCGCGCTGGCCATTCCTCTGAGCCTTCGCCATCTCGATCACTGCTCTTTCCTGACGACGCTCCATTTCAGCGATGATCAGGCGACTAGACTTGTTTCGACGATACTCGATGTTCCTGGCCTCACGCTCGTCCGATCTACCACGGACGGCTGGCGATATCAGACCCTGCATTTCTCTAACCTGACCAGCGAGATGCCGCCGCCCGCGGAAGAGACGGCGGAAGACGCCCCGACCCCGGCGGACGCGCCCAAGACCGAATGAGTGGAGAATTGACATGCATGATCAGTCTGACGAACAACGGTACGAAACGACCGATGAAACGACCGATGAAACAACCGGTTCTCCCGTGACGGAGGAGCGACGCGAATTCCTGCGCGGCTTGGGCAAGTGGTCGCAAGCAGTGATCGGCGGCGTATTGCTCGGCGGCGCGCTGACCGTTTCCCGACCCACCAGCGCCCAGTGGATCAATCGCCGGGGTGGTTGGGATGGCGGCGGCAGTTGGATCAATCGCGGCGACGATTGGGGCGGCGGCGGCAGTTGGATCAATCGTAGTGGCGGTGGTGGCTGGGTCAATCGCCGTGGTGGTTGGTACAACCGTGGTGGTGGTAGTTGGCACAACCGTGGTGGTGGTTGGCACAACCGTGGTGGTGGTTGGCACAACCGTGGTGGCAGCTGGATCAATCGTCGTTGATATCCGCTTCTTTTAACAAGAAATCCGCCGGTGCGGCTGGTCGACCAGTCGCACCGGCGCCTGTGTGGTAGAGATCAGAGCACCGGATAGCCACGGAACATTTGGCCGGTTTATTCCACGTGGAATATTTTGCGGGGCCGCCCGTTCGGAAGGAAAGCAAGACCGGCGACCAACGATTCGTATCGGTAGGGATGAACGGCGCTCCTCAATCGTGCTTTGAATCCTGATCCCGCAAGGGGATTTTTCCGTGCTCTTCATACTTTTTCCGGGCACCGGGACGAAACACATAAAGCACGACGAGAATGAAGGCGACTGGAATACCGATGAACCAGCCGTAGTCTGACAAAAATTGCGCGATCGCTTGCACGGGCTATCCTCCGGTTTGAATTCATCTCAAGAACCCGATGGCAAGGGGTTGAAGAACCCAAAGATAACTCTATTCCCTATTAAGGGCTTTTCTTTAACACCGCCGCCCCGCCCAGTTCGCCCAGCGTCGCCTTGTCCAGATCGGTCCACAAGGTCCCCGGACCGGCATGCAGAATGGTGACCCGCAGGTCTGGGTTCAGGTGCTGGGCGAACTCCCACAGAACCAACGCCGCCGGATCGCCGAACGCGGCGGCTTTCAGCTCGAAACCCCGGGCCTTTTCGCCTTCCACCCAGGCGATGGTGCTGGCTTGCGCTTGGCCCAAGGTGCGGGTCTTGTCGGCGCGGATCAGCGCGGTTTGTTTCTCGATGTCCGCCACTTGGCGCAACGCTTCCGCCTGGAGTTGGGCCACCTGTTTTTCCTGGTCGGCCTGAATTTCCGCCTTGAGCTTCTCGGTTTCCTGGGCGACCTGCCGGCGGCGCTGCTCGACCAGTCCCAGTTCGGTGTTGAGATCCGCCTGCTTGCGGGCGGTGTTCTGCTTCTCCTGGTTGGTCAAGTTCTGCTCGACGGCGATGCTGGCCTGCTGGATCGGATCGAGGATCTGCATGGGCACGTTGACGTGCCGGATCAGGGCATCGTGGACGATGATGCGCTTCTCCTTGATGGTCTTGGCGAGCGCCTCGGTCAGGTCGTTCTGAAACTTCTCGCGGCCTTCGCCGACGATGAAATCCCGGGCGCGATATGCCGATCCTTTCAGCCGCGAGACCGAGAGAATTTGCGGCATGATGATCTTGTCCACCACCGCCGGCAGGTCGCCGTAGCTTTGAAAAATCCAGGCGATGTGTTCCGGCGGAAACTCGAACTCCACCGTCATGTCCAGACTGATCTCGAAGCCGTCGCGGGAGGGAAATTCGACGAACTGGTTGAGGCTCAGCAAATGGCTGACATCCGGCGGCGGCGTGGGTTGTGTGGGGGCCGCCGGGGCCGCGGGCTTGGCGGATTCGGCCGGGGCGGCTCTCCGCAAGGCGCTCGCCGGGCGGGATGCCGCCGCCGCCGGGGCCTGCTGTTGCGCCCGATAATCCAGCCGCTTTTCCATCTGCTCGGCCAGCGCCCGTTGCTGCAAGCTCTCCATCGCCACGTTTTGGAGCGCCATCGGGGCCTTGGTGATGACTTCGCCGCCGGTCTTGCCGAGCAGCGACACCTGATTGAGGCCGATCTCCAACAGATCGACTTGCAGCGCCTTGGGGTTCACGTAGTACAGCCCCGGTTGCAGGATGTCCTGTCGCACGCCCTTTTCACCGGGTCCGGCGAAGGCGGCGGCGGTGGTCTGCCGGCCCGACAGGCTGGTCACCACCCCGACGTACCCGATCGGAATGCTGATGGCGTCGACGATATCGACCTGGTAGCCGTGAGGATTCAGGCGATGCTGGCCGGGACCGAGCACCTGACGCCAGATACCTTTCTGACCGGGTTCCGCCAGAAATTCGCCGGGGGGCAGTTCGGTCCCGACCTTGGCCGTGACCACGCCCACCTTGCCGGTGGGAATGGCGATGACCGGCACGATCTGGCGCTCGTACAGCCAGGGATTGCGAAAATGCCGGCCTTCGCCGAGCGGCTGTTCCTGAATGCCCTTCTGGCCCGGCTGGGCGAGAATCTGGCCGGGCGGCAGCGGATCGCCGCTCTTGGCGGTGAGAATCGCCATGACGCCCGGCTCCACGTAGAACCGGCAAAACCCCCATTGCCAGATCAACCAGCCCGCGACCAGCACGGCGACCGCGCCGGCCGCCCATCCCGCCTTGCTCATGGCCGCGCCTCCTTCATCAGATAAGGTTGGAACAGCCCGCCGAAGCTGTCCGGGGCGTCGCTGCCGAGCAGCGTGACGATGCGCGGTCCGAGCTTCTCATGGAAGGCGTGGCGGGCCAGGTTCATGCCGGTTTTGAAGGCGCGCACCTGGGAGGCGAGCACGTCCGCCCGCGCCTGGTTGTGCAGCGCGATCACGTCCCGCTCTGCTTGCGCCTTGGCCAGAATCGCCTCGGCTTGAGCGGCGGCGGCGGCGTTCTCCAGCCGGGCGACTTCCAGTTCCCGGTTGGCGGCGGTGACCCGCACGGCCAACTCCTGTTCCGCCTGGATCACCGCCTGAATGCGGCCGGTTTCCGCGGCTACCTTTTCCTGGTTCTGTTGCGCCAGCATTTCCTGCCGGGTCAGTTCCGCCAGCGAACGGGCCTGTTCGATCTGTTGCTCGAACTTGCGGGCGTTCTGCACGCTCACCTCCCGGTCGCGGATAATGCTGGCGATGGCGTCGGGGGTCGCGATGTTGCGGAACAGCACCGAGCGAATCGCCACGCCCCACTGGCTCATCTTCTCGCGCAGGTGTTGCTCCAGATTGCCCTGAAATTTCTGCCGGGTTTCGCCGCCGATGAAGTTGATCGCCGGATGCTTGCTGCCCTCGATGCGGCTGAAGCCCCGCGCCCGGGGCAGGATCAGCTTTCTGAGCACGTCTTCCCTATCGCACCCAGGCGGGAAACACGGGCCACTACCTGATCAAGCATGCAAT
>JAWOHQ010000452.1:0-11919 GCA_046485105.1 Candidatus Competibacteraceae bacterium
CTGACCCCGTCCAAGGGCGATGAGATCATCCAGATCGCCGGAGTGCGCATCGTCAACCGTCGGGTGTTGGCCGGTGAGATTTTCGACCAGTTGGTCAACCCGGGCCGGCCGATCCCCAAAGCCTCGATCCGCTTCCACGGCATTAGCGATGACATGGTCAAGGACAAGGCCGATCTTTCGGTGACGCTACCGCAGTTCCGCGCCTTCGTCGGCGACGACCGAACCGTCCTGGTGGCGCACAACGCCGCCTTCGACATGAAGTTTCTCAAGCTTAAGGAGCATAAGCTGGGAATACGTTTCGGCAATCCAGTCCTGGACACGCTGCTGCTGTCCGGCTTTCTGCACGACTACACCGACGATCATACCCTGGATGCCATCGCCGATCGGTTGGGCGTGGATGTGTACGGCCGTCACACCGCGCTGGGCGACGCGCTGGTGACCGCGCAGATATTCCTCAAGCTGTTGGATCTGTTGGAGGCCCAGGGAATTACCACGTTGGGCCAAGCCTTGGAAGCATCCGACCGGATGGTGGAAATTCGCAAGACGCAAGCGCATTTTTGAGGGTGGAAGAGGTAATCCACGGAAATCTTCCCCCGTCCCCTTCACCCGTTCCTCTTTTTACCCCCGATCATGCGGCAACAATCCAAGGAATCCATCGTCATTCTGTTCGTGGTTGGCGCGTTGGCGCTGAACTACCCGTTCCTGGAACTCTTTGATCGCGGGTGGATGCCTTTTGGCATCCCGTTGCTGTATTTGTATCTGTACTTGCTCTGGCTGGTGATTATCGTGCTGCTGATCGTGATCGTGGAGCACTCCCAGATCCAACCGGTAGAACAGGTCCAGCCGGCGGAGCGGGAGCAGCCACCCATGTCTCCTCGGGAGAGTGTTCCCCGGCCGGAGACAGGGGTCATCGACCGGGACGGTTCCGACGATCCGGATCGGCGAGATCAACGCGAATGTTGAGCGACACGTTCATCGTCGCCAGCGCCCTGACCTACATCGGGGTGCTGTTCGGTATTGCTTATTACGGCGATCATCGCGCCGACGTCGGTCGGTCGATCATCGCCAATCCCTACATCTACACCTTGTCACTGGCGATCTATTGCACCGCCTGGACCTTTTTTGGCAGCGTCGGTCTGGCGGCCAGCACCGGGGTGTATTTCCTGGCGGTCTACCTGGGTCCGACCCTGATTGCGATGCTGTTCTGGGTCGTGCTGCGGCGCATCGTGCGCATCACCAAGGTCCACCACATCACGTCCATTGCCGACTTCGTTGCCTCCCGCTACGGCAAGAGCAGCCTGCTGGCTGGCCTGGTCACGGTGATCGCCGTGCTCGGCATCCTGCCCTACATCTCGATTCAGTTGAAGGCGATCGCCGTCAGCTTTAACTTGCTGCGCCATTATCCGGAGGTGACGATGGCGACCGCGTCGGTCCACCACCCGGTGTGGGCCGACACCCCTTTTTATGTGGCGCTGGTGCTGATCGTCTTCGCGATTTTGTTCGGGACCCGGCACATCGATAACACCGAACGCCACGAAGGCATGGTGGCAGCGGTGGCTTTCGAATCGCTGTTCAAGCTGGTGGCTTTCGTGCTGGTCGGAATCGTGGTCACTTTCATCGTCTTCGGCGGACCCAGAGAACTGTTTCAGCGGGCGGCGGCGCAACCGGAACTGGCGGCGCTGATGCGCTTCGAGGTGGTGCCGGACGGTTACGGCGGGTGGCTATCCCTGACCTTCCTGTCCATGATGGCGTTCCTGTTTCTGCCCCGCCAATTCCAGGTCATGGTGGTGGAGAACGTCAACGAGGCGCATATTCGCAAGGCGATCTGGCTGTTTCCGTTGTATCTGTTCATCATCAATCTGTTCGTGCTGCCGATTGCCTTGGGCGGGCGGTTGATTTTCAGTGATGGCGGCGTGGACGCCGATATGTTCGTGCTGGCGCTACCGATGGTCGAACAGATGCCGACCTTGGCGATGGTGGCGTTTCTCGGTGGGTTTTCGGCCGCCACCAGCATGATTCTGTTCGAAACCATCACCTTGTCCACCATGGTTTGCAACGACCTGGTGATGCCGCTTCTGCTGCGCGCCAACCCGCGCTGGCTGGCCGGTCGCGCCGATCTGTCCGGCTTGCTGCTCGGCATCCGCCGGGCGGGCATCGCGGTGATCATCCTGCTCGGCTACCTGTATTTCCGGTTTGTGGGCGAGACCTACGCGCTGGTGGCCAGCGGCCTGATTTCCTTCGCCGCCGCCGCCCAGTTCGCCCCACCGATCCTGATCGGCCTGTACTGGAAACGAGCCAACCGATGCGGCGCGCTGATCGGGCTCAGTGCCGGCTTTTTGGTGTGGCTCTATACCCTGCTGTTGCCGGCCATGGCCCGTTCCGGCTGGATCGAGGCCAGTTTTGTCGAGGTCGGACCGCTGGGCATCGAGTGGCTCAAACCCTATGCCCTGTTCGGGCTCGAAGGCATGAACAATTATATGCATGCGGTGTTCTGGAGCATGTTGGTCAATATCGGCGGGTTGGTGGCCGGTTCGATGCTGAGCCGACAGGACCCGCTCGAACAGGTGCAGAGCAGCCAGTTCGTCAACGTGTTCGAGCGCCAGCGCCACGACGGCGATTCTTTGCTCTGGCGGGGCGTGGTGGAAACATCGGATTTGTACGACTTGCTGGCGCGCTTTCTCGGCCCGCAACGCGCCAGCGAGGCTTTCGACCGTTACGGCCAGATGCATAACGGTTATCCGCTGCAGGCCGATCCCCGGCTGATTCATTACACCGAGCGGTTGCTGGCGGGAGCGATCGGCGCGGCTTCGGCTCGGGTCATGATCTCCTCGATCATGATGGGCGAGGTGCTCAGCATCGAGGAGGTCATGACCATTCTCGACGAGAGTTCGCAGGTCATCGAGTACAGTCGCCGCTTGGAACAGAAATCCCGGGAATTGGAGGCGGCTTCCGCTGGTCTTCGTCAAGCCAACGACCGCTTGCGGGAACTCGACCGACTGAAGGACGAGTTCATCTCCACCGTCACCCACGAATTGCGCACGCCGCTGACTTCAATCCGCGCCTTCTCGGAAATTCTGCTGGCCAATCCCGACATGGATGTGGAGCAGCGCAGCAAGTTTCTGGGCATCATCGTCAAGGAAAGCGAGCGCTTGACCCGGCTGATCAACCAGGTGTTGGACATGGCCAAGATCGATTCCGGCCGAATCGACTGGCGCATCGAGGAAATCGACCTGCGAGGACTGATCCAGGACGCCATTAACGCCACCAGCCAACTGTTTGACGACAAGTCGGTCGCCTTGCGCGAGGATTTGGGCGACGGTCCAGCCATCATCGTCGGCGATCGCGACCGGTTGATTCAGGTGATCATCAACCTGCTGTCAAACGCCGTGAAATTCTGTCCGGATCGGGGTGGCGCGGTCGCCATCCACATGCAGTCGCTGGCGAACCACTGGCGGATCACGGTGGTCGACAACGGCCCGGGCATCGCCCAGGATCAGCACAAACTGATTTTCGAGAAGTTTCATCAGGTGACCGATGCCCATGCTGGCAAACCGCAAGGCACCGGCTTGGGTTTACCCATCAGTCAGAAGATCATCGAGCATCATGAAGGACGGATCTGGGTCGAGAGCGAGTTGGGGAAAGGCGCCGCCTTCCTCGTGGAATTGCCCGGTAAGCGACCGTTCGCCAATGATGTTCCCCTTTTCATGTAGAAGTAGGACGGGTTCAATGCGGCTCGTGGGAGTTCGAGGCGGTACCCTCGCTTTCGTGCCCCCCCGAACCGGCGTTTTCCATCCGCGACTCCCAGGCGGAATGGGTCTCGCGGCACACTCCGCGCGGTCCGCAAACGCGGTGACTGAGCTGAAGCAGCTTGACGCCCAATTGATAGCGCCCACTCTCACTGCGTTCCACGAAGCGGTGTTCGATCAGGGAGGCAAGAATGCGGAAGGTAGTCGAGGGATGCAGACCGGTATTATTAGACAGCGTTTTCAGGCTGACCGGCTCATCGTGAGCAGCGATGGAATCCAGCAACCGGGATACCCGGGTAATTACCTGAATCGAGGATGTTGCTTTGGCAGTCATTCTGGGTCCTGAAAAGCGCGAATCTAGTCATGCGCGATAGCGCTAAACCAATATATTGCATTGCACAATAAATTACCAACGTTTTGAGGTGGGCGAACTCTTGATGGGTGAACGGCGATGAAAGCGTACCTGGAACTGCTGCGGCTGGTGCTCGATACGGGGGTCCGCAAGGCGGATCGCACCGGCGTCGGCGCCTTGAGCCGGTTCGGCGCGCAGTTGCGGTTCGATCTGCGCGCCGGGTTCCCACTGGTGACCACCAAGAAACTGCACTTGCGGTCGATCATCCACGAGTTGTTGTGGTTTCTCCGCGGCGATACGCATTTGGATTATCTGCACCAGCACGGGGTGACGATCTGGGATGAGTGGGCCGATGCCGATGGCGATCTGGGACCCATTTACGGCAAGCAGTGGACTGCCTGGGAAGCTAGGGATGGTCGACGTATCAACCAACTCGCCAACGCGGTGGATCTGCTGCGGCGCGATCCAGATTCGCGGCGAATCGTGGTGTCGGCCTGGAATGTCGGGGAACTGGACCAGATGCGCTTGTTACCCTGCCACCTGCTGTTTCAGTTCTACGTCGCCGAGGGCGAACTATCCTGCCAGTTGTACCAGCGTAGCGCCGACCTGTTTCTGGGCGTACCGTTCAATATCGCCAGTTACGCTTTGTTGACCCACATCATCGCCCAGCAGAGCGACCTCAAGGTCGGCGAATTCATCTGGACCGGCGGCGACTGTCATCTATATCTGAACCATCTGGAACAGGCAAACCTGCAGCTGAGTCGCGAATCCTATCCGCCGCCGCGGCTGTGCATCCGTCGCCGGCCAGCGGCACTCGCTGAGTACTGCTACGAGGACTTCGAGATCATCGATTACCAGGCGCACCCAGCCATCAAGGCGCCGGTGGCGGTTTGATGGGCATCCCGCCTTCGTCGCGGCGCGATTCTATCGGGCACGGACATTGCGTAGGTATATATAGGATGGCTAGGGTGGAAGGGAACGCCTGGCGTGGTTTACTAGTCCATCATCTGACGCATCGGTTTGCAAAACTGCCAGTCATCGCATCCAGTTGGGCGATCCAAGCGGGTGAAGGAGCATAGCTGCTTGACGGCCGGGATGAATTATGTTGCGATGCAACAATCAAGAACATGAGGTTTCCAAGAATGAATGTTTACAGGGTCGTCGAGCGAAATCAGGCAGCAAATCTGTTGGCCTTGCAGTGTCTGCTGCGCGTCGGTGGGCTGCTGGGAATCGGGGCGCTCAGTTCGGTGCGCAAGTCGCTGGATACTTACCTGATTTGCCTGCGACACGGTACGGACTATGCGAAAAACGTTCGAGTTGGCGATCCACCGGAGCAGTGGGTCGCCGGTTATGCGGACGGCATGGCCGAGTACGTCGAAAAATCCTGGCAGGATTTCCGCAACAATCTGCAGATCCTGCTGCTGACCCAGGATGAGACATTATTCTGGGTCGCCAAGATCGACAAGGCCTTGTCCGCCGACTGATCCGGCCACCGGCGGGGGTTGTCGAACGCCGGGTTTATGGAACAGGGCGCCACGGCTGTCGCTTGCACGGCTAAAGCGCGGGCTAAAGCCGCAGTATGGAAATCAACGTGATGGTCGCGGCCAACGCGGAGGAACGGGGACTGGGCGGCGCCGATCCGTAACTTATGACCGTTGATCCTGTATGTCTCTGCGGGCGGTCGAGATGGTCACGGTGAAACCGGCGACCACGTCGATCAAGGTCATCACCATGATCAAGAAAAAAGTCATGCTGGCCATGGACGGCAGGACGAGGAACTCGACCAGACAGACGATGAACACCACCAGCGACAGCACGTGATTCAGAATGGCGGCGGTTGAGCTGCTGGTGGAGCGGTAGACTTCAATACACAATAAAAACAGGCTGATCACCAGCAACACGTCGTTGCCCCGGAACGGCAGCGTCGCTCCGGACAATAACGGCAGCACGAACAACACGCCCTCCAACCAGCCCGGTACGATCGACGCCAGCGCCGTGTAGGCGATCACCACAAATGCAAGCAATGGAATACTGGCCATCGTCTTCTCTCTCCCGCGACCGGTAAGGCAACTGAACCGATGGCAAAGACTATCACAACAGGTTGGGTTGATTCGGCGGAAATCACCGGATTAGCGCAACCATGACGATGTGGACCCGCCTGGCGCATCAACTCGGACTCTGGCGCTCGGTGCTGATGTATCACGGCATCCCGCTGCGCCGGCGTCGGTTGAGCCGCTTCTACGCTCAATTCATCCAGCCGGGTGATCTTTGTTTCGATATCGGCGCTCACGTCGGGAGTCGATTGCGGGCCTGGACCCCGCTGGGCGCGCGCATCGTGGCGGTGGAACCGCAACCGGAATGCCTGCGCCTGTTGCGTCGCTGGTATGGCCGCCACCCGCATATCATCTTGGTCGAGCAAGCGGTCGGGGCCGCGCCGGGGGTCGCCGAACTGTGGGTCAGCCGGCGCACCCCGACCGTGACCACCCTCTCGCCGGACTGGATCGCGGCGGTCCAGCAGGACCGCGCTTTCGCCGACGTGCTTTGGGACTACGCCGTACCGGTGCCGGTCACCACCCTGGATGCGCTCATCGCCCGCCATGGATTGCCCGCTTTCTGCAAGATCGATGTGGAGGGTTACGAACTGGACGTGCTGAGAGGGCTGACGCAACCGATCCCGGCGCTGTCCTTTGAATACATTCCCGCCTGCCTGGAAACCGCCCGGGCCTGCGTGACGTATCTGGGGACGCTCGAGCGCTACGAATTCAACGTCACGGTTGGGGAAGCGCCCCGACTGCGGTCGGCGGTTTGGCTGGACGCCGAGGCCCTGCTGGCGTGGCTGGAAACCCAGGCTCGGACCGGCCGTTCCGGTGATGTATATGCCCGGCGGCGCGCGCCATGACCACCGCCGACCCTACCCCGTTCCCTAACGCCGCTGCCGTGATCCAACCGGAGCTGGTTTGGGCGCTGCTGCTGGCGCTGCGCCAGCGGATTCGAACCCTGACGACCGGGCCCGCGCCGCTCGGCCTGGGACTGGACGAGCAGGGGCGGCCGCTCGTGATCCCGGCCGACGACCCGGCTGCTTTGCTGGAGATCGCCGGCGCTGGCTCGTGGAGCGCCAGGATGCCAGTGGCGGAACCCGGTGGGGAATGGCTGGACCTGTATCTGCCGATGGCGTTGGCCGGTCCGGAGCAGCCGTTGGCGGTGGCGCATCTCGGTCAGAGCCTGGACGGGCGCATCGCCACCGAAAACGGGGCATCCTGTTTCGTGACCGGTCCTGAAAACCTGACCCACTTGCACCGAATGCGCGCGTTATGCGATGCGATTGTGGTCGGCGCCGCCACGGTGGAGTGCGACGATCCTCAGTTGACCACTCGGCGGGTCGCGGGTCCGAATCCAGTGCGGGTCATCATCGATCCCCAGCGCCGGCTCGTCGCCGACCATGGCGTATTCCAGGATCGCGCCGCGCCCACCCTGCTGGTCTGCGCCGCGGAACGGGCCGTAACGCCCGCGCCGGGCGGCGTGGAGATTCTCGGAATCCCCAGCGAAAACGGACGCCTGAACCCGCGGGAGATCCTGCGGCGACTGCACGGCCGCCGCCTGTACGGGATCTTCATCGAAGGCGGCGGCCAGACGGTGTCGGCCTTTTTGGAAGAGGGCGTACTGGATCGCCTGCAACTGACGGTGGCACCGTTGATTATCGGCTCCGGCCGGCCGGGCATCATCTTGCCTCCCATTCAGGAGCTGTCCCAAGGGCTGCGCCCCCGTCACCGCCGCTACCTGCTGGGCGAGGACGTGCTGTTCGATTGCTGGCTCCGGGACTGAGCCAAGGTCGGTTCAGTCGCCGTCCGGGCAGGCGAACAAGTCCCAGTGTCCGACCCGCAACCTGGATTCTCCCCGGTCGATCCAACGCCGGCGCTGGAGCGCCCATGCGGTGAGATCATCCGCCGCCGGTTCGATCTCTCTCGCGGCTTCGCTCCAGTCCTCCAGCAACGTCGTCTGCAGCGCGGCATGTTCCGGTCCCAGCCGCCAGGGACTGGACCGCAACGCAACCTGATAGCCCCGATCTTGCAAGAGCGCCGCCAGGGTAGCGGCGGCGTCGGGACCGAGCGCCGGTCCAAACCCCTTGTCGGTATGCTGATGGCGGTTGACCCGTTCCCGCAGCGTCGCGTCGCCCGCCAGGACCGGCTCCCAAACGATGGAACCGTCATAACTCAGGACGACAAACACCGCCGCGCGCCAGGCCCGACATTGCTCGGCCAACCGCTCCAGCCAATCCACCCCCATCAGATCGAGCAGGGCCGAGGCCGTGACCAGATCGACTTCGCTGGCCTCCAACTGCTCCCAGTCACCGGCCAAGTCCAGCCGCACCGGCTCCAGCCGGCAATGGCAACTCACATCTTCCATGACCAGCGCCGTGCCCTCGTCGGCCGCCGCCAGACCCTGTCGCGTGGCCCACGCACGCATTTCCTCGAAGCCGCGCGCCAGCAGCTCCGAATCATGGTCCACCAACAGCCAGTGCTGCGCGCCGTCGAACCGGCGCGCCAGAAACCGGATATTAGCGCCGGTTCCGCTCCCCAAATCCAGCACGTTCACGAGACCGCGCCGCCGGCGCCAATCGAGCGCGCGAGCAGTCAATTCGGGGTTACGGGCAGCGGCGTCCGCCGGTTCCCGCAGGCGCAGCCACTCCGCTGAAAAACCGCCCATCAAGCCGCCAACGCATCGAGCGCCGCGGCGAACCGGGTGCAACTGTCCGGCCAGTCCGGCAGGGTGCGGCGGACCACGCGGGCGCCGCTCGCCAGGCGTTCGCGCAGTTCGGACTCGCTCATCAACCGCCCCAGCGCCTCGGTCAGGGCCGCTTCGTCGCCCGGCGGGACCAGCAACCCGGCGGTCGCCGGCACGGTGTCGGGAATCGCCCCCGCCTTGGTGCTGACGACGGGCAGCCCCCGCGCCAACGCCTCAGCCAAAGCCATGCCGTAGCCCTCGTGATACGAGGGCAGGACGAACAGATCAGCCCGCCGATATTCATGAGCCAACGCCTCAGCATCGAGTTCGCCCAGAAATTCGACGCGGTCGGTCAACTCCAATGCCACCGCCAACTCCCACAACACGGCGGCGGTGGCGGGGTGGAGAGTCGCGCTGCCGGCGCAACGCAGCCGCCAGGAACGCCCACCGAGGCGCGCCAGCGCCCGGAGCAGCAGATCGTGACCCTTGCGCGGCGTCAGCGCCGCCACGCACAACAATGTCAATGTCCCACCGCGCGAGCCTTCGGCCAGCGGCGCGGGATCGGTGCCGGGTGGCACCACGGCGCAGCGCTCCAGAGGAACATCGTAAGCGGCCAGCGCCCGGGCCGTGCTCGGGCTGGTGACGATGACGCCTCGGACCTGCCGTAGCGCCTCGTATTCGCTGGCGAACAAACGCTGGCGCGCCGCCTCATCCAGTCCCGTCTCCAGCGCCAGGGGATGATGGACCAACGCCACCAGTCGCAGTCGGTCCCGATGCGCGGCGGCGACCTCGGGCATGGCCCCCAGGGCCAGGCCGTCGATGACCGCCAGCGCCTGTTCCGGCAGTGCAGCCAGTATCTTATCGGCCTCGCGCAGCGCGGCGGGATCCGGATGCGGAAAATGGGCGCTGAGCCGATGCAACTCGACCCGCCAGCCCAGCGCCGTCAGTCCGCCCACGATGCGCCGGTCGTACAAATAACCGCCGGTGCGGGTGTCGGGATCGCCGGGGATCAGGATCTGGACCGCTTTCACGGCAGCACGCTTTCGTAGGCGGCCCAGGCGACGTGGGACTCATGAAGAGTGACGCGCATGGCGCTCAGGCCCGTGGCGTGCAAACCGAGTTGGCCATCTTCGATCCGCAGCGCGATGCGGTTGAAAATCGCCTGTGCCAGAAACTCGGTGGTGGTATTGCGGCCGGCGAATTCCGGCTGTTCATCGAGATTGCGGTAATTCAGTTCGTCCAGCACCGTCCGCAGACACACGCTGGCCTTACCGATGTCCACCACCACGCCGTCGGGGTCAAGTTCGGGACGGCGCAGTTCCAGATCGACGACATAAGTCGCTCCATGCAGGCGCTGGGCGGGACCGAAGGTTGCTCCCTGAAAGCTGTGGGCGATCATGAAATGGTCGCGGACGCAGACGGTATACATGGATGGCTTGACCTTAGGTGAGGGAATTCGAGAGGGCTGGGTTCAACCTGATATCAGCATAGACAATACGATGGCAGGGTACGACATCGGGATTCCGGCTCAGGTCGGCCATGACTTGCGGCAGATCGGCAAACGGGCGGTCGCCGCCGATCAGCGTATCCAGAACCGGATCGTCCAGGAGTTGCATGACGGTGGCCATGCGCCGCCGAAGATCCCAACGCCCGCGCTGGGCGGTGGCCACGGCGCCGACCTGGGAACTGTGAATCCGCAGCCGGTTGGTGTGGAAGGCTTCACCCAGCGGCAGATTGACCGATCGGGCACCGAACCAACTGGCTTCCACCACGGTAGCTTCGAAACCGGCCAGTTCCAGCGCGGTCGTCAGACCGGCGGGCGCGCCGCTGGCGTGAATGACGCAATCCTGGCCGCCCTCCGCCTGCTCCGGCGTGGCGAAGCGGACTCCCAGACGCGTGGCGAGCGCGGCCTTGAGCGGGTCCACGTCCACCAGTTGCACCGCGCACCCCGGCATCCGTCCGGCCAGCCGAGCGATCAGGCAACCCACCGCGCCGGCGCCGATCACCGTTATTCGGTCGCCCAACCGGGGCGCGGCGTCCCACATCACGTTGAGCGCGGTTTCCAAATTGGCGGCCAGCACCGCCCGTCCGGGCGGAATCGATGACGGGATCAGGGTCACCGCCGTCGCCGGCACGACATAGCGGTCCTGATGGGGATACAGGCAGAAAACCGTTTGGCCGCGCAGCGCGTCTGGACCAACCTCGACGAACCCGACATTGCAGTAGCCGTATTTGACCGGCGCAGGAAAATCGCCCCGCTGGAACGGCGCGCGCATGGCGTGATACTGACTGGGGGAGACTTCGCCGCGAAACACCAGACTTTCGGTGCCGCGGCTGATGCCGCTGTAAAGCGTTCTGATCAGCACCTGGTCCGGATCGGGCGCGGCCAGCCGTTCGTCGCGAAGTTCGCCCTGTCCGGGAGCCGCCAGCCAAAACGCCCGGGCTTGCAGGGTATCGTGGGGTATGGTCAGAGACAGCCTCACTTCAGGAGAAATACCAACCGGGATGGCACCGACGCTCAGGGTGGCGTCGGCCGATAACGTTTGGCGTATTCATCGGCGAGTCGCCGACCTTCCGCGAGTTGCTCCGGGTTCAATGCCCGGACGAGTTGATCGCGGTTGAATTGAGCCTTGGGGTTACCGTCCGTCGCCGCCACGCTATACCAGGCATAAGCGATCGCGGAATTCCGGGAGACACCCTGGCCGTTGGCGTACAGGACGCCGAGATTGTTCTGGGCGGCTGAGTGACCCTGTCCGGCGGCCCGCCGCAACCAATAAGCCGCCTCGGTATAATCCTGGATGACGCCGCGGCCATGCTCGTACAGCGCAGCCAGGTTGAATTGCGCTTCGCTCAACCCCCGGTCGGCGGCCCGCCGGTACCAGCGCGTGGCTCGTGCGTAACTCTGCTCGACGCCCAGACCATTGGCGTACAGCACGGCCAGGTTGAACTGCGCCCTAACGTGTTCCTGGTCGGCGGCTCGTCGATACCATTCGGCGGCGACCGCGCGATCCCGCTCGACGCCCAAGCCGTCGTCGTACAACACGCCCAAGTTGAACTGTGCCTCCGCTTCGCCCCGTTCGGCCAGCGGTTGCCACTCGG
>JAWOHQ010000149.1:0-5331 GCA_046485105.1 Candidatus Competibacteraceae bacterium
GGTCAAAAACCGGAAAAAGAGCGCTAGCCGATTGGGTGATCGGCAGAATGCCAGCCAACACCCACGAGTGGGTCAACCATTACCCACCGGGAGGAGCGCGATACGCATACCGCGCGGGCCACGTTTTCGAACGGGCCGGCTCAGGCGTGATAGTGGGTTTTGTCGAGGCCGCGCTTTTTGATGAGCTTGCCCAAGTAGCAAGGATAAAAGATAGTAAATACAATCAGCTAAGCAGCAGTATCCTCCCCGTCCGGGGGCGCGGTCAAGGCTCGGTTCAAACCTTTCTGACCACTGAAGGGTGAACGGGACGCCGAAATCGGCCTGAAATCGGCCTGAAATCGGCCTGCCGGGAGGCAATGAAGGTGGTTTTCGCGGTAGGAAGAGGGAGGGGTTCTCGCGAGCGGCAACGGCCGGTCCGGCTCGTTCCTTATTGCGTATTCCACGCAAGTTGGACAGCCGTTCCATGGCAAACTGGACGCGTGTTCCACCGCAAAGTGGACCGTCGGAGCGAAGCGACGCCGTGGGCCGAAAATGTTTACTCCTTGGGGGGTTCCTCCGTCAAGGTGGGCTGGAGTTTCCGCAGGGATTCCCCGGCCAGGTGGAGGGGATGGGCGTGATGGACCAGGCGATCGAGGATGGCATCGGCCAAGGTGGGATTGCCCAGAGCCTCATGCCAGTGCGCCACCGGCAACTGGCTGGCGATGACCGTCGAGCGGGTCTGATAGCGCTCGTCCAGAATCTCCAGCAGGTCGCGCCGCCGTGGGTCGTCGAGCAGGGCCAGGCCCCAGTCATCGAGGACCAGGACCTCGACCTTGGCGAGCGCGGCCACGAGCTTGAGGTAGCGACCGTCGGCCCGGGCGATGGCCAACTCCTCGAACAGGCGCGGCAGGCGCTGATACAGGGCCGTGTGGCCCTGCCGACAGGCGGCATTGGCCAAGGCGCAGGCCAGCCAGGTTTTGCCCACGCCGGTCGGGCCGGTGATCAGCACGTTCTGATGGGCGCGGACCCAGTCGCCGGCGAGCAGTCGCCGCACCACGGCGCGGTCCAGGCCCCGCGGGTGACGGTAGTCGATGTCCTCGGCCACGGCGGCTTGCTTGAGGCGGGCCTGCCGCAACCGGTGATGAAGCTGCCGGTTCTGCCGCTCGGTGATCTCGCGGTCGACCAGGAGTCCCAGGCGCTCCTCGAAGGTCAGGGCCTGGAGGTCCGGCATCTGGGCCTGTTCGATCCACGCCTTGACCATACCGAACAGACGCAGTTGGGTCAGCCGCTCGTAGGTGGGATGATTGAGCATGGTCGAGCCTCTTAGTGGTAATACTCTGGCCCACGCACGTTCGCGTGGTGGAGGGGCAAGTGGGCCTGCACCGGGGCGGGGGTCTGGCGATCCAGGCCGTGCTTGAGGATCGAGGCGATGCGGCGATAGGTGACGGCCTGGATCCGGGTAGCGCGCTGGCAGGCCGCTTCCAGCCGGTCGTTCCCATACGCCTTGGCCAGCCGCAGAATGCCCAGCGCGGTGCGATAGCCCTGCTGGGGGTGGGCGCGCGACTGGAGCACCCGCTCGATGGCCGTCCGGGTCTGCGGGCCGACCTGGGCCGCCCAGTCCAGGAAGCGCTGGGCGTTCCAACCCGCCACCGCCTGGTGCGCCGGCGCCAGATGGGCGGCCACGGTGGTGTGCCGGCCGGGCAGCCGACTGCGCGGATGACTGGCGAGGCGTTCGCCGTGGTGGAAGATTTCCACGGTGGCGGCGGTGAAGCGCACGTCCACCGGCTGGCGCGCGTAGCGGTACGGCACCGAGTAGTAATGCCGCTCCAACTCGACGTGATAGTCGATGCCCACGGTGGCCCGCTTCCACTCGGCGAACTCGTGGCGCGTCAGCGGGAGGGGTTTGAGGGCGGGACGATCGACCGTCTCGAACACGCTCTGGCGGGAGCCGGGGAGCCGCTTGAAGGGGCGGCGGTTCAGGTCCGCCAAGAGCGGCTGGATGGCGCGATTGACCTCGTCGAGACTGAAAAAGCGCTGATGGCGCAACCGGGCCAGGATCCAGCGCTGGGCGAGGAGGACCCCGGCCTCGACCTTGGCCTTGTCGCGGGGTTTCCGGACGCGGGCCGGCAGCACCGTCACGCCGTAGTGAACGGCCATCTCCTGGTAGCTGGGGTTCAGGTCGGGCTCGTAGAACGAGGGGGACTTGACCCCGCTCTTGAGATGGTCCGGCACCAGCAGTTCGGGCACCCCGCCCAGGAACTCCAAGCAGCGCACGTGCGAACCGATCCAGTCGGCCAACCCCTGGGTCCAGGTCGCTTCGACAAAGGTGTAGTTCGATGCCCCGAGCACGGCCACGAAGATTTGGGCTTGATGCTCCTCCCCGGTGACGGCGTCGATGACCGCTACGGTCTGGCCGCTGTAGTCGAGGAACAGGCGCTCGCCCGGCGCATGACTCTGGCGCAGGGTGATGGGCAAGGTCTGGGCGAAGGCCCGGTAGTGCAGGCAGAACGCACTGTACTGGTAGCCCTCGGGATGCTGCTCCCGGTATTCCTGCCACAGCAGGTCCAGGGTGACGCCCGACCGCCCCAACTGGCGATGCACGGCGACCCAATCCGGCTCCGGCCGTTTGATCCGGGACGCCGGCGCCGGCGGGAACAGCGCCGCTTCCACCGCCCGTTCGGTCGTGCCGTCCGCCAGCGGCCACGTGAGGCCGGCCAGCCGCGCCCGCCGCAGGTAGTCGGCCACGGTCGTGGGGGAGACCCGCACCGTCTGGGCGATCTCCCGGTTAGAGCGGCCACCGGCATAATGCAGCCGCAGGACTTCTTCGATTTTACGCATGGATAACCTCGTGTTTGCCACCTGCACCTCCGGCAAAAAGACCAGGGTGCCACAGTTATCCCACGCGTCGTTTCACTACCTCAGGTGTCCGGTTTCCCGTGGAATCCCTGTCCAGTTTGGCATGGAATGGGTGTCCAGTTTCCCGTGGAATCCGTGTCCACATTGGGGTGGAATACGCATTTAGGCGGGTAGATTTAATTTCAAAAACCGAGGACAGATACCGGTTTTGTCCTGGTCCGCTTCAATTGCTCTATAGCCGCCCCACCACCTGCTCCATGCGCGCCTGGCCGACGTGGGTGTAAATCTGGGTCTTCGCCAGGTTGACGTGCCTCAGCAGCGCTTGAATATCCACCAGGTCGGCCCCGGCGTTCAGGAGATTGGTGGCGTAGGTGTGGCGCAGCTTGTGGGGGCTGATCTTCTTCTCGATCCTGGCCGGGTCCCGCATCCCCCGCGGATAGGCGCGCACCGCCTGGGACGAGGCCGGCGGCTGGCCGGGGGCCTTGGCGAACGCGAACTCGCCGGCGGGCCGTCCGGCGAGCCAGGCCCCGAAGGTCGCGCCGAAAACCTCCGGCAGCGGCGCCCGCCCAGGGTAAGAATTAAAGCGGCCTGTTACAGGCATGGCGGCAATGCGAGTGGGATTTTGGGTCGCACTGGAGCTATTGACGCTCCTTCGGATGAGGGTTATATTGTTACATGTTACTTGGTTGGAGTGGAGGATTGGTCTTGAGTGCGAATGTTGTCGAACGGGTCAAGCGTCACCGTGATGGATTGCGGGCCGCTGGACTACGGCCCGTACAAATCTGGGTACCGGACACCCGTCGTCCTGGTTTTGCCGAGGAATGCCGTCGCCAGTCGCGGTTGCTGCGCGATGATCCCCACGAGCGGGAGATCCTGGACTGGATCGAGGCGGTTGCGGACACCGAAGGTTGGACGTGAGGCGGGGCGACCTGGTGACGGTGGCCCTGCCGGGCGACTACGGCAAACCGCGCCCGGCGCTGGTCATCCAATCCGATCTGTTCGCCGAGCATCCCTCCGTGACCGTGTTGCCGGTGACGAGCGAGCGGCGGAACGCGCCGCTGTTTCGCATCGACGTGGAGCCCGGCGCGGACAACGGTCTAAAAAAACGCTCGCAAGTGATGATCGACAAGGCCACGACCGTACCGCGCGAGAAGGTGGGCCAGGCTTTCGGCCGGTTGGACGATACGACCCTGGTGGCCGTGCATCGGGCGCTGGCCGTGTTTCTGGGCTATGCGTGAGGGAGAGGCCGCATGGATCTCATCCAACAACTGCAGCGCATCGCCGAGCGCGCCCGGTGTCATTTTTCAAAGTCGACTTCAGCGGATCATCAAAGTGGATTTCAGCAGGGCGTCTTGGGGCTGACTGCACTCCGACACGCTTCATTCCAGTCGTGCTCGGCTATCGGCGACCGGTCGGTCATGATGCCCTCCATTGCCGTCGACCTCGACCATTGGCAACAGGCTGAAGTCGGCTTTGAAAAATGACCCGGCGCCCCGACCCCCTGCACAACCACCCCGCCCGCGAACCGCGCCGCCGCGCGATTTCGACATCTGGCAGTGCGACGCCACCGGGCGCTACCACCACCCTCGGGAGCGGGGCGGCGCCCGCGACCCGCACTTTCAAGGCTTCGGCCGCACGGTCACCGACGCCGCCGGCCGCTACCACTTCCGGACCCTTCGGCCGGTCCCCTACCCCGGCCGCACCCCCCACATCCACCTCGCGGCCTTCCCGCCCGGCGGATCGCCCTTCATCACCCAACTCTACGTCCGGGACGAGCCCCGCAACGCCGACGACTTCCTGTTCCAGCGGATTCCCCCGGAACAGCGCCCGCTCGTGCTGGCCGACTTCGTGCTCGCTCCCCGGGACGGCGCCGAACTGGCGGCCACCTTCGAGGTGATTTTGGACGTCACCCCGCGTGACTGACCGCGCGCCGGCGGCGTTCGCCCGCGCGAAAAGTCTCTGTTCCAAAAACTTCTGGAACATCTGTCGGTTTTTTCCCAACGGCGGGGGACGCCGCGCCGGCGGAGACTGCCGGGTGGGTTCCCGAAGCTCTGGGAATTATTTCATCGAAGATCAATGCATTAAAAATAATTTTCCGGCTATATCGCCGGTTGGCACGGCGGCTGCTCTATCCCAGTCATCCCGCCACGGCGGTGAACTGAAACCCCACAACACACCTTAATTTAGGAGCACCCGACCATGAGCACCATCACGATTCAAGACCTGGACTTGGGCCAGGCGCTGGACCGGCAGGCGCTGGCCAAACTGAGCGGCGGCTACACCTACACCGGCTCGACCACCAGCAACGGCAGTTGGAGCTTCGTCAATTCCTGGAAGACCAGCGGCGGCTTCAAGCAGATCGGCTTCGTCAAGTACAAGGTGGACAACCTGCACAAGCGCTACCAGCGCACCCAGTACCGCACCGATCATTACTCGCAGTTGACGGTGGTGCTCGGCTGATCCCCGACCTCCTCCCTCTCCTCACGGCGGCCTCTG
>JAWOHQ010000150.1:0-11153 GCA_046485105.1 Candidatus Competibacteraceae bacterium
CACGAACTCGTCCCGTGGAAAGAAGCCAGGAAATACTGGGACGAACTGCTTGAAGGGAAATACGAATGGTCCTCCATCGGCAAGCAACTGCGCGAGAAAGGGCTGGTGAAATAATGGCTTTGGCAACGAGTAACGCAACCGAACAGCCAGGAGTGAGCGCATGTCCACCGTAACCCTTCAAGAGGCGCAGGCCCAGCTTCCTCACCTGATTCACCGGCTCAACCCCGGTGATGAGATGGTGATTATCGAAAACGACCAGCCGGTGGCCAAGCTGGTTCGCAGCGAGCTGAAGCAGCAATGGCCGTGCAAGGCGGGCAGCGCGAAAAACACCCTCCACTGGATGGCGCCGGACTTTGACGCCCCACTGGACGAGTTCAAGGACTACATGGAATGAGCGATATTCTGCTCGACAGTCATGCCTTCTTGTGGTTCGTGTGGGACGATCCCCTGCTGAGTCCGGCGGCCAAGCAGCGGATCGAAGACCCGGCGAACCGTAAGTGGGTGAGCGTAGCCTCCTGCTGGGAGATCGCCATCAAGGCCGGGCTGGGAAAACTCCGCCTTGGCGAACCCGCGACAACCTTCCTTCCTCGGGAATTGGCGACGAACCATTTCGACTTGTTGGGAATCGAGTTGGTCCATGCGACCTTTGTAGAAGCGTTGCCAACCCATCACAAAGATCCGTTCGACCGATTGCTGGCGGCGCAAGCGTTGGTCGAAAACATTCCACTCATGAGCGCCGACGCGATCTTCGATCGGTACGGCGTGACCCGCCTGTGGAATTGAGCGTATGCCGCAGGGAACCGTCACTGAGTATTTGGTGCAGTTGCTCGCCAAGCAGGTCGATGACCGGGGGGTTGTGGTCTGGTACGACCCGGAGCACGCCTACGACGCGGCGGCCGCGGAACTCACCCTGCCCAACACCACCGTCGCCCGCTACTCCGGCAGCTTCCTCCAGTTGCGAAGAGAGATCGATCCGTTCCTCAACGACGTGCAACCGCCCCGGCTGGTCGTGTACGTCCCCCTCGAGCGCGAGCAGACCCACAGCGCCCTGATCGAACTCGATTGCGCCGGGGTCGTCATGCAGCCCCGCCAGCAACCCCCCGCCTGCAACACCCGCCTGTCGGTCGTGGCCCGCAACGCCCTCAGACCCATTCTGGCTGAGGATCAGGTGCTGGAGATCGAACGGCAGGTGGAAGCGGGCCAACTGTCGCTGGCCGACCTCAATGCGCTGGCCGACCAAGGCATCGATATTTCCACCGGCGTGGTGAAGTTGATCTTCGGCACGGCCAACCCGCAGGACGTCGCCCTGGCGTTCCTGCACGGCGACTCGCACGACGCCGAGGTTGGCAAAAAAGCCGCCCAGAAGGAACTGCGTCACCTGCTGCAAGTCGCCTTCGATATCGAACTCGCCCCCACCGAGGCCCTGGCGAACTGGCGGATGAAACTGGGGCGGCACGTTCTGCTCACCGACCTGTTCGCCGCCCTGAAAGAACAGGCTCCCTCGTCGCTCTCATCCGTCTCTGTAGCCCACGGCACGGGCGGGATCGACGCCTGCGTGCGCTTGACCCGCACCTGGCGCAACAGCCGGGAGCATCGGGACCGCTATGTGACCGTGGCCGACCAGGTCGAACAGGATCTGGGCCTCGATCGGCTCGAACTGCCCGTGGAACCGCTCAAGGACAACGACACCTTGCACTGCGTCGAACGGGCGTTGCTCGCGTGGGTGGAAAACGAACTGCTTGAGGCCGCGACCCCGGAGCTACTGCAACTGGCCGAGCATCGCCTCTCCCGCTTCTGGGCCGAGGTGATTCCAGCGCTCCAGGCGCGGTGGGCGCTGATCTCGTCCGCCGCCGCGGTCTTGCTCGAAGCCGACCGGGTGGGCAAGGCCTTGAAGAAAGCGCCGACCACGGTTCCAGCGCTCGTCAAAGCCTATGCCGATGACGACGAACCGTGGTGTTTGCTCGACACCCACCACCGACACCTGGAGAGCCGCAAATACAACTTCGAGTTTGCCGCCAGCAACGACCACCAAGGTTTGGAAAAGCTCATCATCAAGGCCGAGCAGCGCTACACCGCAGTCGGCTCGGCACTGGCCAAGCACTTCATCACCCACTTCCAAAAGGCCAAGCATCCGCTCCAAGGGTTGCCGCGGCAGCGGGATATTTTCGAGAAGCAGGTGAAGCCGCTGCTGGGCGAGGGCAAAGTCGCTTACCTCTGGGTGGACGCCCTGCGCTTCGAGATGGCTCGCGAGCTGTGTCGCTTGCTCGCCGACGATTTCAAGGTGGAGATTCAGCCCGCGATCGCCGCCATCCCGACCATCACCGAGATTGGCATGGCCGCGTTGCTCCCCCAAGCCCATGAGTCGGCCAAGGTGGTCAGCGTGGGCGGCGGCAAGCTGGCGTTGGAGATCGGCGGCAAGATCATCAAGGATCGCAAGGACCGAGTGGCGTTTCTGAAGGAACATGCCGGGGCGCCGGTCTTTGATGCCAAGCTGGACGACCTGTTGCCCAAGCCCGGCAAGAAGGTCAAGGACGGCATCCAGAACGCCCGATTGATCCTGATGACCTCGCAGGAGATCGACGAACTGGGCGAGGCCGGCAATCTGGCCCAAGCCCGCTTGCAGATGGACGGCGTGCTGAGCCAGTTGCGGCGGGGCGTGCGAATACTGGCCGACCACGGCATCAACACCCTCGTGCTGGCCGCCGATCACGGGCACTGGTTTGCCGACGAGATCGGGGAGGACATGAAGATCGAGAATCCCGGCGGTCAGGTGGCAGACCTGCATCGGCGGGTGTGGGTGGGCGTCGGCGGCGCCTCGGAGCCGTCCTATCTGCGGGCCTCGCTGACCTCGTTGGGCATGGAGAGCGAGTTCGACCTGGCGACCCCGTGGACCTTCGCCGTCTTCAAAGCCAAAGGCGGCGGGCGAGCCTTTTTCCACGGCGGTTTATCCCCGCAAGAACTGATCGTGCCGGTGGTCGTATTGCATTCCACCACGGCGAGCGGGGGGCGTAAGCACCCTGTTTCCGGCGCCATCCAATGGACGCTGACCCCCGGCGCCGCCAAACTCACCACCCGGTTCTTCTCGGTGCGGATCGCCGCGAACCAAAGCCAGTCGAGCCTGTTCGGTTTTGAGCCCCCCAAGGTGCGGATCGAACTGCGGGCCAACAAGAAAGGGGTATCGCTGCCCGTCAGCGCCTCCTACGGCTTCGAGGATGCGACCGGCGAAGTGACGCTGAAGCTTTCGGCAGCCGACCCCAAACGCATCGAACCGAATACCGTCACCTTGATGCTGACCGAGGAGATCGCCCAAAAGACCGTGGGCGTCTACCTGCTCGACGCCACCACGGGCGTGGAACTGGCGGCTCCCCTGACCGTTGAGGTCGCCATTGCGCTGTAAGGATTCGTCATGCCTGAATTGGATCGAAAAGCGGCCGCCGTGTTTGCGGGCAAGGTGGTCCGTAAGGACCTGGTCCGCAAGGTGAAGGTGGGGGCCAACGTCCCGGTCTTCGTCCTGGAGTACCTGCTGGGGAAATACTGCGCCACCGATGATCCCATCGCCATCGACGCCGGGCTGAAGGTGGTCAACCACACCCTGTCGGCCAACTTCGTCCGACCCGACGAGGCCAACAAAACCCAGTCGCTGCTCAAAGACAAGGGGAGGCACACCCTCATCGACAAAGTGCAAGTCCGGTATATCTCCGACGATGACAAATACTGGGCGGAACTGAAGAACTTCGGCCACAAGCACGTCCACATCCCCGAACGCTTCATGCGGGATTACGACCGCTTGTTGATGGGCGGCATCTGGGCGCAAATCGATCTGCGCCACCAGTTCGACGAAGAGCAAAAGGGCAAACGCAGTCCGTTCTGGATCGACAGCCTGAAACCGATTCAGTTGGCCACTTTTGACCTTGAAGAGTACCGGGCGGGTCGCTGCGAGTTCACCACCGCCGAATGGATCGACCTGCTGCTGCGCACCATCGGCATGGAACCCGCGCATTTCGCGCGGCGGGTCAAGTTGCTCTTTCTCGTTCGCCTGCTGGCGCTGTGCGAGCAGAACTACAACCTGGTCGAACTCGGCCCCCGGGGCACGGGAAAGAGCTACGCCTATCAGGAACTTTCGCCGTACACGATCCTACTCACCGGCCCCACGACCGTGGCCAACCTGTTCTACAACATGGCCAGCAACAAGATGGGCCTGGTCGGCCTCTGGGATGCCGTGGCCTTCGATGAAGTGGCCGACCTGCAAAAGATGCCGAAAGAGGTCGTGACCACGCTCAAGACCTACTGCGAGTCCGGCACGTTCGCCCGTGGCAAGGATGCGCTGTCGGGGATGGCGTCGATTGCCCTGTTCGGCAACACCAACCAGCCCGTCGAGGTCATGGTGCGCTCCTCCCACCTGTTCGTGCCGATGCCCGACGTGATTCGGGAAGACATGGCCTTCCTCGACCGCATCCACTTTTACATCCCCGGCTGGGAAATCCCGAAGATGCGGGTGGAGTTCTTCACGGACCATTACGGCTTCGTCGTGGACTACCTAGCCGAGGCCTTGCGCGAGCTGCGCAAGCACAATTTCACCGAGATCATCGACCGCCATTTCTCGCTCGGCTCCCATCTCAATGCCCGTGACGTGAAGGCGGTGCGCAAATCGGTGGCTGGGCTGGTCAAGTTGATCTATCCGCACGGCGAAATCACCAAGGACGAGTTGGGCGAACTGCTGGAACTGGCGCTGGAAGGCCGCCGCCGGGTGAAAGAGCAACTCAAGAAGATGGGGTCGTTCGAGTACCACCAGACCTCGTTCTCCTATATCGACAATGAGACTCGTGAAGAGCGGTTCGTCGGTGTACCCGAACAGGGGGGCCGGGATATGATCGCCGCCGACCCCCTCGCCCCCGGCTCCTTGTACGCGGCCTCGGTCGATGATCAAGGCAAAGTGGGCCTCTATCGCCTTGAAGTCGGCTGTTCCCCCGGCGCCGGCAAGCTCAAGATCGCGGGCGGCGTGGAGGGAGCCATGAAGGAATCGCTCCAGCGGGCCTTTGCCTACCTGCACGGCCAGAAGGTGAAGATGGGCATCGGCCAGCCGCTCGCCACGACCGATTTCCACGTCGAAGCCATCGATCTGCTCGGCAACCACGTCCCCTGTGAAGCGGGCGTTGCCTGGGTCGTTGCGATCTATTCCGCCATCAAGCGGCAGTCGGTGTTGGCCGGGCTGGTGGTCCTGGGGGATTTGAGCATTCAGGGCAACCTCAAAGCCGTTCGCTCGCTGGTCGAGCCGCTGCAGGTCAGCATGGACAACGGGGCGCGCCGCGCGTTAGTGCCGCTGGAGAACAAGCGGCACTTCCTCGAAGTATCCGGCGACATCGTGGAGCGGGTTGACCCGGTGTTCTTCTCCGACCCGCCGATGGCGGCGATGAAGGCGTTGGGGTTGAATTGAGCGCGATGCGCGATGCGCGATGCCGATACCGATCTATTGAGGGAGGCCTGTCTGAACCCGACGATTCCCACCGTCGACCGTTCGGGCTGGACGCTGTATCCGCCCGGCGATCCCGAACAATGGGATGGGTTGCTGGCGTGGTTCCGGCAGGTGAGGTGTTGAAGGTGTTTGGGGTGTAGGGGACGGCGAGGAGCTTGTCCACTTCCAGGCCAGTCAGGTTTTTGCTCTCATCCATCGTTTTGTCCCATGTTGGAGTTGGGTGGCCTGTGTATTTTCAATGGCTTGCAGATGAAGTTGCAACGCAACATGAGACCGAATGACACATTTTGTCCAGTCTGGAGGTGGCACCAAAGTTCAAAGGTTCCTTTTCCCCTGTTGCGGCGCGCAAAATGATCTTCTTGAATGTAGTAACAAAAAGTGGTTACATGAAATTATGGAGTTCGAATGGGATGAAAACAAGCGCTAGAACAACATCCGCGACCACGGGGTTGATTTCGTGGGCACGGCCCAACTTTTCGATGGCAGGCCGGTTTTCACCTACGCCACGCCGAGAAACGATGAGAAACGATGAGGAGCGATGGGGAACTGTTGGGCTGATCGGCGAAAAGTTTTATCTGGTGGTCTGGACGAAACGCAACGAGAGGGTGCGGATTATTTCCGCATATAGAGCCGATGACTGGGAAATCAGAGAATACCACAATCTATTCGGCGGAGCAGCTTGAGGCCATGCGGGCGCGTGGCGAGGATCAAACGAATTTTGGTATGAGTCATGACGAGGCCATGCGCCGCCGCTATGCTGATTCCGAGGCTCCCCGACCCTATGCCGGTTGGGAGGACACCATCACCGTAGGACTTCCCGAACCCAAGGAGCAAATCACCTTGCGCCTGGACCGGGATATGGTCCGCTGGTTCCGGGCTAGAGGCAAAGGATATCAGACCCTCATCAATGCGGTGCTCAGAGGCTATTACGAGCACGAGCACAGAAACCCTTGAGTGGCGGGATGCAACATACAGATTTTGAAATCGGACTTGAATTTGAATGCGGCGGGCGGCGGTGGCGCTGCACCGATCTTGGCACGCGCACGGTGATTGCCATTCCGCTTGAATGCCCCGAAGACCCGAGTTGGTACAACGGTCCGCCCTATGCGCTTGCCGAAACCGTGTTTGACGAATACGACATAGAAGCGTGCAAGCCGGTCGAGGATAACCCGGAAATTCGCCGAAACCTAATGGCTGTTGAAAACGCCGTTGCCCAGCAGCAGCGGCTCGAAGGGCTTGCAGTCCCGCCAGACGTGGTTGCTGATATGGAACGTGCTGCCTGTGGGGATGTCTGGATTGAGGAAGGCATCCAGAACACCCGCGAAAAATTTGCGCAGAGCCAGCCATGAGCAAGAGAAACGGCACACATCGGAAGCTTTTGCTGCCTGTCCTGTCAATTCGGTAATAGTCGATCAGAGGATAGCGGGTGTGGAGGTTACCCGGTTGTCGTCATGTACGCCCCCGCATTCTGGACTTCCCTTTGACGGGTCAATCATGGAACACTATGTATCTCAAAGATGGATATCTCGAGAGAAAATTTGGACCTGAATTCGAGACACTGAATAAACGCCGAGCCCTCGGTCGGCTGTTTTGGGCAGTGGTTGCTCAACCTCCTCGGGCCGAGTTATCGCTGTCGTTGAGCCATCGCCCCCGCATTTCCACTCACCGACACAACGCCTCGCACGGTGTCCCATCCTTGTCCCCATCCAGGGAGCGGACCCCGCATAAGGTCAGGTAAAATTTCGCCTCCTCGCAGCTCGTCATCTCCCCGCAACGCCGCTTGCCGGCGCAGGTGAAGCCGCTACCGCTGGCGGCGGATGAGGTTGGGGCAGCGGTCGGGGCGGCAGTCGGAGACGCTGGCGCACGGGTTGCTGGAGCCGAGGCGATGGCGCACGTCCCCTTCCGCTGAGGCACCGGGCGCGGGCGTGGTGATTCCATCTTCCATCTTTCATCCCGCCCGCCGGTACGGCTATCCTGACCCGACACTTTATCACCGGAGGTTCCGTGACCGACCGCTTCCTCCCCGACCCCGGTCGGTTCCTCCTGCGCTGCGGCGTCCGGCCCGCGCCCGGAGCGACGGCGGCACCCGCCGCCACTCCGGGCAACGGCGCGGCCACCCCGGGCGCGGTGCGACAGGGCCGGTATGAACGCTGGGCGCCGAACCGCTGATGAGCCGTCTCACGCCGTTTCTGTTCGTGTTCTTGTGGAGCACGGGCTTTATCGGTGCCCGCTGGGGTCTGCCGGATGCCGAGCCTGCGCGGGCCGCTCCGACCGGCCCGGCCCGCCTGAAAGCCCGGCATCGGCAACGAGCTGTTCGCGGCGCGGCGGCCGCGCAGGGCCGCCAAGGACCGCCGCGCGCCTGCGGGGTTCGTCAGGGCGGGCGTGGAGTTTGACCTTCAACTCTAGCGCGCCTTGGCGGGAAGTCCAGCGTTCACCCCGCGCCCGGACGCGGCGGTGCGCCTCGTTCCAGGCCGGCGCGGCGATGGGGGACCGGTCGGTCAAGGCGCGCCCGGCCGCGGGAGGTGGCCATCGACTTCGAAGATTGGCAACGGGCTGACTTCGCCTTTGCATCGGGTGGCCATCGGCTTTGAAAGTTTAGTCCAAGTCAATCCAAGGGGTTGGCTTACCTCTGCTGACGTCGACTTGGAAAAATGACAATAGGTCCTGGCCGCCATCCAGGACGGTCCGACGCGGTCTATACTGGAACAGGGCGTCGACGGGATCGATTGTGGATCCACGTCGGAACCGCTACCGATGGGCGGGCAGGGGTCCAGCGGTTGCCATCGCGATCGCCCAGGCGACCACGCCCGCCGAGCGGGAGCCGCGCCTCAAGGCCTTGTCTCACGTCCGCCGCCACGACGAGATCGCCACGCGGTTCGAATCGGAGGGAACCCAATGACCGATCCATGGGATATCGCACGACCGGTGAACGGGTCGCTCGACCCGTCAGGAGAAACATCATGAAAATGCGGGTAGTGGGCGCCGTGATAGTGTTGTTGGGACTGGTTCCGTTATCCGAGGCGCGCGCCGGGGGGCACTCAAACGACGGCTACCGCGGCGGTCCGCCGAGCGGTGGTTACCGAGGTCCGCCGATCGGCTACCGCGGCGGTTATCGAGGGCGTGGTTACCGAGGTCCGCCGATCGGCTACCGCGGTGGTTATCGAGGGCGTGGTTACCGAGGTCCGTGGGGCGGCGGGGTCTACTGGAGCGGCGGGTGCTGGAACTGCGGGGCGGCGGAGGCCGCGATCATCGGTCTGGGCATCGGGACGCTCCTGGGGGTCGCCATCGCCACCCCGCCACCGCCACCGCCGGTGGTGATGAGTCCTCCGGGGCCGGTCTGGCCGCGCAGTTGCCGCGCGGTCGTGATAGACGGCGTCACGTACTACAACTGCGACGGGTATTCTTCTCGATAGCTACCGCGCTCGGAGGCCGTACCAAAATGCCTCCGGGCGCGCCGGCCACGTAAAAGGTTGGCCCACGACCCGCACGGTAGCACGCTACCCCAACAACAGCTCGCGGCGGCGACCCGCCTCCTGAAGTTGCTGGTCACAGTCCCAAAATGATTTTCCCGGTTGTACTTTTTCCCCCGACGGTTGCGCTTTCGATGACCGTCACGTTGTGGAGTCCCCTGTTCCGGACCCTCTCCTGGGCGCGGAAGGGATTGAAGCCGACCGACCCGCTCCACGACCGGCCCGCCGTGGCGGGCCAGCAGGCCCGCCAGTTCGTCCGGGTTGCTGAAGCGGCGCCAGTCGTGCGGTCCCCGGGGCGGCAATCGCAAAAGATCTTCGCCGGCGAGCTTGGCGAAGAGCAGCGATTTCAGCGTGCGATTCAAGGTGGCGACGACCATCACGCCCCCTGGATTCACCCTGCGGCAACCGCTTTTCAGAAAGCGCTCCACGTCGGCGACGTGCTCGGCGCGCCGCGCAGGCGCGCCCAGAGTTCGCCCAGACGGTCCAGGCGCCGCTCGGTCGGCAGACGCCGGCTTTTGACCGGCACGACGTGCGGATTATGGATCTCGGCGACTTGGAAGCGGAAGACATAGTCCGGTTCCAGGCCCATGCGCAGGTCGGTGATCACCACGGCGTCGCCCTCGCGGCCCACCGCGTAAAAGCCCTGGGTAAACCACCGCAGCCGCCGGACCGCCCACGCGTCCTCCAGTCCGGCGAGGAGTTCGGGATGGCTCGGGTGAGGCGTGAATTCGAGGGGCCGGGTCCGATCGAACAGCGAGTAGTAACCCTCCGCGTACCCGGTCGGCCCCACGACCAGCACCCGCCAGAGCAGGGTGTTGAAGGGCGTGGGGAGGGCGAGGAAGCGCTCGTGGGGGATCGGCGCGCGGGCGAGTTCCGCCTCGACCACCGCGTTGACGTGCAGCTTCGCGCCGATGCTCCAGACCAGATACAGCGTGCTGAGCGCCAGCCCCGCGCCGTTGAGCCAGCGGCCGCGCGGATGCGTGCGGCGCAGCACCAGAGCGGCGAGCACGCCGAGCAACAGCGGCGCGGTGTAGATCGGGTCGATCACGAAGATCGTCGCCCCACTGGCCGGCGGCCCGGGCAGCGGCCAAAAGATCTGCGTGCCGTAGACCGTCAGCGCATCGAGTAGGACGTGCGTGGCGAAGACGGCGTACACCAGCAGCGCCCAGCGCCACCGCAGTGCGCGGGTTTGGGGGTGGATCTTGAGAATCAGCCACACAACGAGCGGAGTGAGCGCGGCCAGCACGAACAGGGAATGGCTCGGGCCACGGTGGTAGGTGAAGTCGCGCACCGCGTCGCCCAGGGGCACGAACACGTCGAGGTCCGGCAGGGTGCCGAGCACGGCGCCCCAGAGCGCGGCCCGGCGGCCGACCCGGCGACCGAGCACGGCCTCGCCGACGGCCGCGCCGAGCGTGAGTTGGGTGAGGGAGTCCATGGATTTTGCCGAGTGGAGATACCGGGTTGGATCAGGAAACCCGGGAGAGTTTCCCGGGAGGGTCCTCCGGACGGATCGGGGCCAGATCCTGCTGGGTGGCCGGCGAACGCGACGAAGCGCGGCGCAAGAATAAAACGGGGTCTGCCTTGGCCGGCTGCCCTCGCTCCGAATCCAGGGGCCATCGACCACCGCTCGTCAGGATAGGACGCGCACCGACGGCGTTCGTCCGCGCGAAAAGTCTCTGTTCCAGAAACTTCTTACCCATCTGTCGGTTTTTTCCCAACGGCGGCGGACGCCGCGCCGGTGGGGACCGCCGGGCGGGTTCCCGAAGCGCTGGGATTTATTGCATGGAAGATCAACGGATTAAAAATAACGTTCCGGCCATAACGCCGGTTGGCACGGCAAATGCTCTATCCCGATCATCCCGCAACGGCGGCGAACTGAACCCTTAACTCACCTTCTTTAGGAGCACACGACCATGAGCACGATCACTGTCAATGACCTGGACTTGGGCAAGGCGTTGGACCGGCAGGCGATGGCGAAACTGAGCGGCGGTTACACCTACACCGGCTCGAGCACCAGCTACGGCAGTTGGAGCTTCGTCAATTCCTGGAAGACCAGCGGCGGCTTCAAGCAGATCGGCTTCGTCAAGTACAAGGTGGACAACCTGCACAAGCGCTACCAGCGCACCCAGTACCGCACCGATCATTACTCGCAGTTGACGGTGGTGCTCGGCTGATCCCCGACCTCCTCCCTCTCCTCACGGCGGCCTCTG
>JAWOHQ010000227.1:0-4054 GCA_046485105.1 Candidatus Competibacteraceae bacterium
TACTCGGCCAATACCTCGTCACCGACCTTGATGTCACCAAGATCGATGTCTTCGGGCACGGTGAGAACCACCGCGTGTTCGGCGCCCCGGATGGTCACCTCGCGCTGTGCCTTGTCGATGGCGACGACGTTGGCCAATACCTGAACCGTCTCGCGCACCACGCCGCCCGGCGGTTGGTCCATGCCGGCCCGCTCGACGCTCACCGACTCCCGCCTGACCCGGATGCCGGTGCTGCTGTCAGTCTTGTAGAGCCCCACCGCCAGCGCTTGACGGTACTCGGTCACAATCAGGTCGCCGGCTTTGATTTCCGCCAGCCGACGAATTTCCGGGGGCACGTCGACGGTGAAAATTTCGCCTTCCTGGTTTTGGAGAGTCAGTTGTCGTTTCCCGAGATTCACCGCGCGCACTCGCACGGTCGAGGTGATGATTTCATCAATCTCGGCTTGGGCGGTTTTTCCGGTAACGGGCGCTTTCTCCTCCGCCGCGATGGTGGTCGCGGTCACGCCGAGCAAACTCAATACGCCCAAGGCCGCTGGGAACAGGTTCTTCATTTTCATTGGCTTTCATCGTCACTCGTCAGATAGGGTTAAAGGTAGAGACGCACGGCCGTATGCCCCTACCCTGGCAGTTGCGTTAATAACGGCGGTTGACCCAACCGCCGCCGCCCCCGCCGTAGCGGTTGACCCAGGCGCCGCCGCCCCCGCCAGCCCGGTTGACCCAACCGCCGCCGCCCCCGCCGTAGCGGTTGACCCAACCGCCGCCACCGCCGCCAGCCCGGTTGGCCCAACTCCTCGCGTGGGCCGGCCTGGGCTCGAGCAACGCGCCGCCCAGCAACGCGCCGCCGATCACCGCCTGCGACCATTTCCCCAGTCCGCGTAGAAACCGCCGCCGCTCCTCGGCATCCGGAGCGTCGGCTAGCGTGAGATCTGTCATTTTCTGCTGCTCGGTCATGATCGTATTCCTCTACTCAGCCTTATCCGGTGCGATTTTCGCCTCGGCTGCTTCGCCTTCCTCTTCCAGCGGCGGCTCTTCGTCCGCGGCGAGATTGGAGAAGTGCAACGCCTGGAATCGCCATCCGGCCGGTTCCTTCTTCAGCACCGCCGAGACGTTGAGGCCGAACTCGCGCGGCTCGCCGTCCGGGGTGGTGTCCTTCATGATGCAAGAGGCCATCAGCCAAGCGCCGTTGCCGTCCTCGGCCCCAGTGGCTTCCGGACATTCGTGACTCAGCGAGCCGGCCTTGAAGGTCTCGAAATAACGTTTGTAGGTATCTTCCACCGCCGCCTTGCCCTTCCAGAATTCCCCAGGACCGGTGCCCATCAGCGCCACGGTGGGGGTGTCGGCGTAGAGCGCCAGCAGCGCTTTAAGATCGTGCTGTTTCAACGCTTCATGGTGCTGGCGCAGCGCCGCCCGGAGTTCTTCGCTGACGTTTGCGGCCGCCGGCGGCTCGGTCGCCCAGGCTGGCGCCGTCAAAACCAAACCCAGGGTCGCGACAGCCAAGCCAAAATCTTTGCGAATAAACTGCTTTTTCATGGGAACCACTCCTCGTTTTAGTTGATGATGCCAGGACTTCAATTCAAACCGAGCCCTGTGTACGCGGTTGTGACCTTCACGGCTACGGTCCGGTTACTTGGCCATGAACCAAAGGTGCGTTCACCTTTGGTTCAGGATAGGAGTCACTTCCTGAATCAAAAGTGAACGTCTTTTCTTTATGGTTATGTCGCGCCTGCTGGGCGAATTCGAGGCCACGGATGGCGGTGATCGTGCGGAAATCCAGCGCGGGCGGTTCGGTGGCCGTCTCCATCAATTCCGCGAGACGGGTAAAGTGCTCCGAACAGAGCATCAAGCCGAGATTTTCTTCGGTATCCCACGCCTCGGTGTAACAGAGATTGTGGGGATCGTGGCATTCCGCGAAGAGATGGACCTCCAGGCACCCCCGCTCCAGCTTTGCCTGCCGCTCCAGCGATTGCAACGCGGCCAGCAGCAAAGAGATCCGCTGTGGGTGGGTTCGGAGATAAAGCCGCAGTTCGATCATGTTCTTAGTGCCTGCAGGCAGCGTGCCAGTCAAACCGGAATGAGACTCCGGAAAATAAGGCTATTTAGATCAGAAAGTTGTGAAGATTTGTCTGGTCAGGAAACAGCCTCGGCGCAACCAGGGAACCTGAAATATCGTGGAACTACGAAATATCGTAGGCTGAGAAGCCGTACAGCAGTATTTTTTAGCCGTTTTACTGTTGTTGGGCTTGGGTTTGCCTGTGCTCGGCTTGGCGCAACCAGCGCGGCCGCCTCCGCGCCTTGTTCGCTGCTCGATAGTTGACTAGACTAGTCCGACCAACCTTATAGAGGTCATGATGCAAACCGTCAGTCTATTCGATGCGAAGACCCATCTTTCGCGGTTGATCGAGCAAATTGTCTCGGGTGCGGAAAACGAAATCGTGATCTCCCGCAACGGCAAGCCTGTGGCGCGCATCGTGCCGATCCAGATCGACGCGTCCCGTCGCGTGGGGCTGGCGCGGGGTGAGTTCGAAGTCCCAGATGATATTGATCGACACAACGCGGAGGTCGCCGCGCTGTTCCTGGGGGATCGTTAGTTGCGCGTGTTGCTCGATACCCAGATCGCGCTCTGGGCCTTGACTGGTTCCGCCCGCCTGGGGCTCCTGGCGCAAGGTCTGATCGAAGACCCGGCGAACGAGATTTACGTCAGCGCCGCCTCGGTTTGGGAAATCGCCATCAAACACGCGCTGGGGCGCGGCGACATGCCGGTCTCCGGCGCCCGCGCCGCCGAGTTATTTACCCAGGCGGGCTACCGGGAGTTGCCCATAACCTGGCGGCACACGGCGCTGGTCGATGGCCTGCCGCCGATCCACGGCGATCCCTTCGACCGCCTCCTGGTCGCGCAGTCGCTGGCGGAACCCATGAGGCTGTTGTCCCGTGACGCCACCGTGGCCAGCTACGGAGCCATGGTGATGCCCGTTTGAGTTGTTCCGCCAACCAACAACCACGCTGCGGCTTCGCCGGTCGCTCCAGCGCTGACGCTTATCCTTCAGTACCCTGGGGGCGGACTGACGACCACATAGGTGGTCGTTCCTCCTGAATAGGCGGGCTGATACCAGGCATCCCCGCATTGCGAATAGGCGACGCCGTCCACGACGACCGTGTTGGGCGTGCAAGAGAGCGCGTAATAAGAATCCGCGGAAATCGCGGACCCAATCGCGTAGGCCCCGGCCACCACCGCCGCGCCGGCCGCCGCATAGCCCCACCCCCAATTGTCCCAGCGATCGTCGTAGTGGTCCTGCCAGTCATCTCGGGCCTCACCCCGGTAATCCTGCCGATTTTCCTGGCGATCCGTGATTTGCTCCTGGCGGTCGCCCCGGTAATCCTGCCGTCCCTCGGTCCGGTCCGTTCGACCCTCCTGCCGCGATGCCGTCCTATCGGAGCTGCCGTACTGTCGCGCTTCCGTCCTTCCGGCGGCGTCGCGCCCCGCCCCGCGGGAGGCGAAGCTGCCGCCACTGGCCGGACCGGCGCGGGAATAACTTCTACCTCCACCGCCGCCTCTCCCACCGCCGCGCGCATACGCCTCGATGACCAACGCACCCACAAACAGCGCCACAATGGCGACACAGAAGGTTTTTACGAAGACCGTCTTGAGTGCGGGCCTTTCGGACATCACGATTAGGGTTTGGCCGGTCATTGCGGTTCTCCTGGTGTGGTGGGGGCCGCCGTCGCGCGGCGAACCTGAGCGAGGAAGGGGATGCGAGCCGCTTCTTTCGGAATGTCGAGGGCGAACCAGGAGGCTGATGGGTTGGGCGCGAGGTTCCACTCCATAAAGTTCGCCCAGTACTGCGGTTGTCCTTCCTCGTGTTTGTAGGTCAGGATGATTCGGTGCGGCAGGGGGTCTCCGGTCGCCGGCAGCCAAAACTGTAAATCGACGCTGTCGCTGCGGGCCGCAATATGGAGATAAGGTTTGCCCGCGATGGTGGCGGTCTCGACGATCTCCGCTTCCTGGAGGCGCTGCTCGAGTTCCTTGGGCAGGGCAGTCACGAACAGCAGGGCGAGC
>JAWOHQ010000259.1:0-4564 GCA_046485105.1 Candidatus Competibacteraceae bacterium
GTGACTATCTGGTGGCTGTCGATGGGACCGGCTTCCTGACCTATGCGGAGCGTCATTGTCCACATTGCCTCACCCGCACGCACCATGGCCACACGACCTACTACCATCCGGTCCTGGAAGCTAAGTTAGTCTAACGCCTCGAAATCGCACACGCCCGCCCACTCGGGTTGCCGCTTGGCCAGGTGATTGGCGAGCTTGGCCAGGGTCTTGGTGGAACCGATTCCCACCCCGACCGGCAACCCCAGCCACTGCTGGACCCGCCGGCGCATCACCTGACCGTAGGCGGTGGGATCGAACCGTTCGAAGCCGGTCAGATCGAGAAAGCACTCGTCGATGGAATAGATTTCCTGGCAGGGGGCAAACTGACCGAGCACCGCCATCATCCGGGCGCTGAGATCGGCGTACAGCGGGTAGTTGCTGGACAGGGCGACGATCCCGTGGCGGCGGGCCAGGTCCCGGCACTGGAACCACGGCGCGCCCATCGGGAGGCCGAGGGCCTTCGCTTCCGGGGAGCGGGCCACCACGACGCTGTCGTTGTTTCTGAATGATCCTTACTGTTAGTAAGACGTAACTAACTGAAGCCGCTTGGGATTCCTTCGCTAACAGATTTGGCGGGTTATGGGGTCCCTACGGAAGTGAGCCACCTAAGAACGATAGGAGACTTGCGTTGAGAGCGGGTGCCTTCGCCGCCTCATGCGAGAGCAACCGGCAAATCGCTCCATTTCGTCGTGTATTGCGGTGTGAGTCTTTCCTGGCGCATGGACCCATGGCGATGCGCCTCGCCCGTTCCGGCGCTGCCAACGCGTATGCTGTCTCGGCCGAAGCGAGCGTTGATGGCGTCCAGCACCGCCATCAAACCCGTCCCATCATTGGGCTCGCGGCGATTGAAGTCCAACTCACCTTGGCGGACGGTGTCGGGCATCAAGTCCAGCAGCATCACCCCCGCTTTGGTGAGTTGGAATCCAGGTTGGTAGAGATGAGTGATGCCTCTGACCGCCGCCTGGATGAGAACCCGGGTATCCGCGGAGGGAGGCGTTAATGGAATAACCAGGCTTCGTGAGAACCTGGGGCCCGGTCGGAACGGCGAGGTGTGCGCAAACACGTACACCTGGCCCGCAAGACTCCGTTGTCGGCGCAGTTTTTCCGCGGTGCGACTGGCAAACGCAGCAACCGCCTCGCTCAGCGCGGACCGTTCCGTGATGGGGTGACCAAAGCTTCTCGTGCAGGCGATCTGCTTTTTTGCGGCCGGAGCCTCCTCCAGGCGGATACAAGGCTCGCCTTGAAGTTCGCGCACCGTGCGCGCCAGCGCGACGCTCCAGCGGTCGCGCACCATGGATGGACTCAGCCGGGCTAAGTCGAGCGCGGTGCGAACGCCCGCCTCCTGCAACTGATGCTCGATCCGATGGCCCACGCCCCACACCTCGCCCACGCCAGTAGCGGCATACAGGGCGTCCATTTCCGAGGCCGGCAAGGAGGCCAGGTTGCATACGGTGGCCAACGCGTTGGGATAGCTGCCGGGTTTGCGCTCGGCGGTCTTGGCGATATGGTTCGCCAGCTTCGCCAAGGTTTTGGAGGGTCCGATCCCAACGCCGCAGGGAATACCCGTCCACTGCAGGATCCGATCGCGGATCGCCCGGGCTCGCTGGGTCAGGTCGCCTCCGACCCCGTGTAACCCAACGAACGATTCGTCGATGCTGTAGATCTCTTGGGTCGGGCCCAGATCGGCCGCCAAACTCATCATGCGGCCGCTCATGTCCCCATACAGCGCGAAGTTGGCGGATAGGGCCACCAGCCCCGCCGCTGCCTCCAGGTGCCGGATCTGGAACCAGGGCGCGCCCATCTTGATCCCGAGCGCTCTCGCTTCGTTGCTGCGGGCGATCGCACAGCCGTCATTATTAGACAGGGTGATGACCGGGCGTCCGTTGAGGCGGGGTTGGAACACCCGCTCGCAACTGACGTAGAAGTTGTTGCCATCGATGAGCGCAAACATGGCTCGGAGGGCGCCCCCTGAATCAGCCGGCCACCGGCTGGGATTGGAGAAGCGAGACCACTTTTCCGCTGGCCACGCCCTTCAATACGGCCAGTTCGTTCAGGAGGGTTTGATTGATCGACGCGAGCCGGGCCAAGTCGCCCTTGAGCCCGGCTATCTCGCGGCGCAACCCACGGTTGATGGCCTTTTCCCGAACGAGCGCCGCTTGTTTGGCATCCCGCTGAGCTCGCGTGGTTTTACCCCCGATGCCGCGAATTTGCTCGGCGAGATCGGGGTAGGTGTTGTGGAGCAAGGCCGGGGACACGCCGGCCACCTTCGCCACCGCTGAGATGGACACCTTGCTTTGACTGCCTTGCAGCTGCGCGATCGCCCGCTGGATGGCCTCGGCGGTCCGTTGGCGACGGTGCGCCTTGGCGTCGACCGCGGGCGGCGGCGGCGCCCGCGATGCGGGGTCCGCGGTCATGACTCAACTCCTTTCCCGATCAGGGGTAGGGCTGCGGGCTCCAGGGGGGGCACGCCAAGATCGACCATCACCTGGGTTGCCCGCCGCAATTCGCCTTCCGCTCGTTGCCGGGCGGCCGGCCCGATGTCGTCGACATCGAGCAGTTCGCGCTGTTGTTCGTATAGGCCGCGCCAGATCGAGACGAACGAGTCATCGATGACGCTGTTTTTGCAATCGACGCACCGGGTGGCCTCATACAGTCCCGCGCCGCCACAGCCCTGCTCCTGCGCGAGGCACCAGCCGTGGCCCGTGGCTCTGATGCGGACTTGGGGTACCGTTTGGGCCAGAAGCGCCGAACGGTTTTCAATCGGAATCGCCCGAAGACGCACGATCCGCCGTCCGGCGCCACCCGCCAGCGGGCGCGCGCCCAGCCATGACTCGATGATCTCGGTCTTGAAATCAGTCATCTCGTGCCAGATCTCGTCGAAGAGGGCGGCGTCCTGCCGCGGGTTTGACGCATACCACTGGGTCATGCTCAGGCTGGAATGCTTGAATTGCCACTTGAGAAAGACCAGCGAGGCGCGGCCCATCCGCGATTCGACGATGCATCGGGCGTAGGTTCGGCGGCATTGGTGGGGGCGCAGTGCCCAATCGGTTCCAGCCGCCCGCGACAACCGCTCGAACGCCCGTACCGAGCCGGCGCTGGATAACGCCTCGACCCGGGCTTTTCCCGCCGGCGGGTGGCCCAGGCCATTGAGACACAGGAACAGCTTTCTTGAATCACGCTTCGCCTTGTCCTGCCGGATCAGTCGCTCTGGTCTCCGATCCGGATCGGCGTTGGCCTCCAGCTCGGCGATTTCCTGGGCCAGCCGCTGCTGCAAAGGTTCCGCGTAACGCCGCATCACCTCAAGCGCCGCAATCGTCAGCGCCGGGACCAGGTATTCGACTTTCCCTTTGCCGGTCTTGTGTTCGATGGTGGCGACCCAGTGGTAGTCGATCCCGTCCTTGACCTCCTGGCGCCAAGCGTCGATCTCCACCCCAATGGCCTCTTCGTTGCGCATTCCGCTGGTGATCGAAAGGAGGTAAAGCGCGGCGTCTCGGATGCGGATGAGCTGCGGATTCTTGAGTCCAAGGTTCTTGGCGTCTCTCGCGTCGAGCACCGCATGGGCCCCGGCGAGGATCGTCTCGCACCAGTTGAACACCTTCGATTGGACCTCCGGCGGAACGATCGGCGTCCGTCCGGTGCCCCGCCCCGCCGCCTCCAGGCCGGTGACCGAGCCTAGACCGCTCAAACGCCACAGGGTGTCTTGGCCCCATGGATACCGCGCGAGCGGATGCAGCGTTTCCTGTCGGAACACCCATAGAAGCTCCAGGATTCGCAGGCGGTGGTAGACCGTGAGGGGCCGCAACTTCATTTCCACTTTGCTGAGGTGGAGGAAGTTGCGCGCGTGGACGGGCCTCACTTGGTCGAAGCGTTCGATGCCGAGTCCGCTCAGCCAACGCATCAGCGGAATGGCCGAGGCGATGGCCGCCTTGCAGACGCCGCGCGCGATAGGGGGCTTGACGCCTGGCAACCCGCGTTGGAACCAGGCATACAAAACCGCTTTGCAGTCATCCACCAACGAAGCCGGGCAGTCGGTCGGCCATGCGATGAACTTGAAGCTCTCCGCCACGTTGGACTGTTGGAAGTAGGGGCGCAAATCCCAGAGCGAATCGCCAAATCGGCTGACCGCCCGCGCGCTGCCGTCGGCATCGGCAACGGCGCTGATGACGATCCCGGCGCGTTCCTGTCGGGAAAGCCCGGTCATCGATACGGGCTGGGAAACCCGCCAGTCATCCGCCGTGGGCAGCGGGCGTCTGGCGATGGCCCTAGCCGGCATGACGCCCCCGGTAGGCCGCTTGGTGCGTATTCCAGCCCCATTCGGCCACTGATTCCGACGGCATTCGGCCACTGATTCCGACGGCATTCGGCCACCCGTTCCAATGACATTCGGCCGCTGATTCCAGCGGCATTCGGCCACCCCCACGGGCCGAGGCGACGCGGGATAACATCCACGATGATGGAACCCTTCTCCACCATGACGAGGGTTCGAAATGGAGCGTTTATCCATGCGGAAAATTCGCGAAGTCCT
>JAWOHQ010000342.1:0-9141 GCA_046485105.1 Candidatus Competibacteraceae bacterium
CGGAACGACCGGCTTGATAGCGAATGTGTGGCTTGAGCAAGGCGGCGCCCCAAAGGTAGCGGGGCGCGACGATCCGTGGCTCTTGATCGGGTACTGGTCGGCTTGGCCGGCTTGTTCGAAACGGTGTGGTGGCGTCCGCCAGGTTGGGAACGCCGGCAGAATTAGCGTAGGGCGGGGTTAGCCATCGAAATAATGAATAAAAACACCTTCCTGATCGCTTTTGGCCAGTTCCACCATCCGGGCGGCGACGGTCGCCGCCGCCACCGGCTTATAGCGGCCGAACGGACCCCAGGCGAACAGAGACCAAACCGGCGCGAATTGCTTGCTCCAATCTTCGGCGGGGCGGGCTTCGCGGCGGTCGCCCAGCAATAACGAGGGCCGCAGGATGTGAACCGCCTTGAAGGGCAATTCACTGACCGCGGCCTCGGCTCGACCCTTGACCCGGTTGTAGAACACCGGCGAACCGGGATCGGCGCCGACCGCCGAGACCAGCACGAAGCGGAGCGCGCCGCGCGCCGCCGCCAGTCGAGCCAACTCGGCGACGTAGATATGGTCGATCTTGGCGAAAACCTCCGGCGAACCGGCGGCCCGATGGGTGGTGCCCAGACAGCAGAGTACCGCATCGGCGGCGGTAAACTGGGCGTGATCGCGAAGATGATCGAAGTCCACCAGATGAGTCGTCAGTTTTGGATCGGTTCGCTCCAGGACGTGCCGGGCCAGCACCGTCACCTGACTGAAATCCGGATCCGCCAGCAACCGAGTCAGGCAATGACCGCCCACCAAACCGGTCGCGCCCACCAGCAAAACGCGGATTCCCAGTGGTCGTGGTAGCGCCATCTTGCTCCTGATGCCCCCGTGCGGTTGTGGTTTGGAAGCTGACGACTCATGCGCGGTCCGGTCGGGCCGAACCGCATGGATCGTCCGTCAAGCATAGCCAATCCTGACCGCGCCTTTCCAGATTTATGGTTCGAAGGAAGGAGGAAGGAGGAAGGAGGAAGGAGGAAGGAGGAAGGAGGAAGGAGGGAACGCTTTTCGCGCTCATCCCTCCTCCATGCTTCAGCCGGTCAGGCCACGCTGGTTAATTGCTCGTACTTGGCGCGCAGTTGTTCGTCGGTTTCGGGATGGGTGGGATCCAGAATAATGCAATCCACCGGGCAGACCTCAATGCATTGCGGGACATCATAGTGGCCCACACACTCAGTACAGCGACTGGGATCGATTTCGTAGATTTCCTCACCCTGATAAATGGCTTCGTTCGGGCACTCCGGCTCGCACACATCGCAATTGATGCATTCGTCGGTGATCATCAGCGCCATGATTGGCTCCTCAAGTTGCAAAAGCCCGCGGTCGCGGGAACCGTGACTCTCTTGGGCAAAGCATCGCGACCGCACCGGGCCGCGACGAATTTCCGAGTATTTTACTCGATTATTGACGAGACAGAAATTTGGCCGCCAGCGCCGCCTCGACCGTGGGATGGACGAACGGCGAAATATTGCCGCCCAGCTTGGCGACTTCGCGCACCAGGCTGGAGGAGATAAAAGCGTATTGTTCGGCGGGGGTCAGAAAAATGGATTCGATTTGATGATCCAGCCGGCGGTTCATGCTGGCCAACTGGAACTCGAATTCGAAGTCGGCCACGGCGCGCAACCCGCGCATGATGACATTGGCGCCGACGCTCTTGGCATGATGCACCAGCAGGATGTCAAAGCCGCACACCTCGACCTTGGACAAATGCGCCAGCGCTTCGCGCGCCATGCCGACCCGCTCCTCCAACGAGAACAGCGGCTGCTTGTTGGGGTTCGCGGCGACGCTGACGATCAGGCGTTCGAACATGCGGGCACCACGCTCGACCAAGTCGACATGACCGTTGGTGATGGGGTCGAAGGTGCCTGGATAAATGGCGACGACGGACATGATAAAGTTCCTGACGGTGCGGATGGTTGCGTGGATTATCGGGAAAGCCAGGGGGCAAGGCAACCTTCACCCTCACTCCCGGCGAGGGCGCGCGGCCGTGCATCCCCACAGGCTCGCCGTAGGAGTCGGTAGGCGACGGCTCCGGCGATTTTTTCCCGGTGGGTTAACCAGGAAGCGGGCAGCGTGAGCCGGCGCGCTTCCGCTTCCGTTTCCAGATAGATCCAGGCATCTGCTGTCAGCCAGCCGCCCCGTTCCAAGGCCGCGCACACCGGTTCCAGCAAGCCTTCGCCGAAGGGCGGATCGAGAAACACGATCTCGAACGGTTGGCCCGGTTGGCGCAGCCAGTTCAGCGCCTCGGCTTGTTCCACGAGCGCGCCTCGGGCTTGCAACCGCTCCAGGTTTTCCCGCAAGGCGCGAACCGCCAGTGGGTGGCGCTCGACGAAGAGCACCTCGGCCGCGCCGCGCGATAGCGCTTCGATGCCCAGCGCTCCGCTGCCGGCGAACAGATCCAGGCAGCGGGCGCCAGGCAGCACCGGGGCCAGCCAATTGAACAGAGTTTCCCGCACTCGGTCGGGCGTGGGCCGCAATCCCGGCAGCTCCGGGAAGGACAGCCGCCGGCCGCGCCACTGGCCGGCGATGACGCGCAACGAGTGAGTCGGTCCGAAGGGTCGACTCATGAATCGGGCGTGGTCGGAGGGGCGGGCAGAACCGGCTCGCCCCCGACGATGACGGTGACCAGGCGCTCCGGCCGCACGCGCCGTTGCCAGGCGCTCCGGACCTGTTCCAAAGTGACGCCATTCATGACGCCGATGAAATTCTCCAGATAATCCAGCGGCAACCCATAAAAGGCGATGATGCCCAAGTAATTGGCCAGCTTGCTATTACCCGCCAGATCGAGGGCGAAGCCGCCGGTGATGTTCTGGCGGGCTTCTTCCAGCGCCTGGGCATCGGGACCGTCGGTGGTGAATTCGCGCAGAGTCGTTTGGGCGACTTCGAGCGCGGTGTTCGCCTGATCGTTGCGGGTTTGCAGATTGATCAGGAACGGACCGGCTTGGCGCATGGGCGAGAAGGCGCTGTAGGCGCTATAGGCCAGTCCACGTTGCTCGCGGATTTCCTGAGCCATTATTGAGACCAGCCCGCCGCCGCCCAGAAGGTGATTGCCCAGATAGAGCGCGTAATAATCGGGGTCGGCGCGGCTGATGCCCACTTGGCCGATCAGGATATGGCTCTGGCTGGAGGGATGAGGGATGCGGAGGGTCTGGCTGGCGGTCGGCGGTGGAGCCACTGGCGGTGGCGGGATGGTCTCGCCCTCGAGCAACCCGCCGATCAGGGCATCGGCCAGTTGTTCGGCGCCGGAACGATCCAGGTCGCCGACGATGGCGACTACTGCGTTGGCGGCGGTGTAGTGACGGCGATGAAAGTCTTGTACGTCGTCGCGGGTGATGGCGTTCAAACTGGCGGCGGTTCCATGGGGCGGCGAGCCGTAGGGATGATCGCCGTACAGCGCCTGATAGAACGCATCCTGGGCGATGGCGTTGGGGGACTGAGCGCGTTCCTGGAGCGCGGAGAGCATTTGTTGGCGGACCCGGTTCAGCGCTTCTGGGGTGAAGGTCGGCTCCTTCAGCAACCGGGCCGCGGTTTCGACGGCGGGTTGCAGGTAGCGGGGATCGGTCAGGCTGCGCAGCGAAACGAACGCTGAATCGCGGCGCGCGCCGGCGCCCAGCCGCGCGCCGACCCGTTCCAGCCGGTCGGCGATGACATCGGCGGACCAGTCGCCCGCGCCTTCCTCCAGCAGGGCATTGGTCAGCATCGCCAGTCCGGGGTGTTCGCCATCGCGCGCCGACCCGGCGTTGAACAGGATTTGCGCGTCCACCATCGGCAGTTCCCGAGCGGCGATGAAGTAGACCGGCGTTCCGCTGGCGGTGCGCCAGTGCTGAATTTCGGGCGTGGCGACGCCCAGGCTGGATGCGAGCAACAGTACGGTGGTTAGAAGACCGGACAACAACAATTTCAAATCAGGCATGGTTAGGAGCGTCCTTTTCTCCCCTCTCCCCTGAAGGGAGAAGGGTCGGAAGTGAGGGAGCATTCAACGGGTGGCGTGATCCGTTCCGGCCTTGGGCGCGACCGGGCGGGACCCGTCCAGCGGCAACGGTTCCAGCGTCGCCACGGTCAGCCGGTCGTCGATGAGATACTTGCGGGCGACCTCGCGCACCTGTTCCGGGGTGACCGCCTGAATCCGCGCTACATAATCATCGAGTCGGTTCCAGCCCAGCCCGACCGTTTCCAGGATACCCAGCCGCATCCCCTGATAGAACAGCGAATCCTGTTGGTAGACATCGGCGGCGACCACCTGCGCGACCACGCGCGCCAGTTCGTCGGGATCGACCAACTCTTCGCGCAAGCGCGCGACTTCGGCGCGCAGCGCCTGTTCCAACTCGGCGCTGGCGCGGCCCGGCGCTGGGTTGCCGGCCAGCACGAACAGTTCATCCAACCGCGACGTCAGGCTATAGCCGGCGCCGGCCGTCGCCGCGACTTGCGAGCCGCGAATCAGGTGGCGGCTGAGGCGGGCGCTGCTACCGCCATCGAGAACGCCGTCCAGTACCGCGAGCGCGTAAGGCTCCCACTCCTCGCCGGCGGTCTTGAGGGTTGGGACTTTATAGCCCAACATGACATAAGGGACTTCCGCCGGGGTTTTGACCACGATGCGCCGCTCACCCAGTTGCGGGATTTCCGCCGCGGGTTTAGGTGGGATCAGGTCGCTGGGCGGTAGCGGTCCGTAATGTTTTTCCGCCAGGTCGCGGACCTGGTTAGGGTCCACATCGCCGACCACGACCAGCGTCGCGTTGTTCGGCGCGTACCACTGTTGGTACCAGCGCCGCAAATCGTCCGGGGTCGTGTTCTGGATATCCCGCATCCAGCCGATGATGGGGTTGCGGTAGGAGCTGGTGATATAGGCGGCGGCGTTGAACTGCTCGCGGGTCAACGCTTGAGGCCGATCATCGGTGGTCAAGCGGCGCTCTTCGGCCACGACCTGCGTTTCCTTGGTCACGTCTTCCGGGTTTAACAGCAGGTGACGCATCCGGTCGGATTCCAGCCGGAAGCTGAGTTCCAGCCGCTCCTTTTCCAGGGTCTGGAAATAGGCGGTGTAATCGCGACCGGTGAATGCGTTGTGATCGCCGCCGTTGGCGGCGATCAGGCGGGAGAACTCACCACCCGGTACGTCCGGGGTGCCTTTGAACATCAGGTGTTCCAGCAGGTGGGAGATGCCGGTCAAGCCGCTGGGTTCGTAACTGGAGCCGACCTTGTACCAGATTTGCGCGACCACCACCGGGGCGCGGCGGTCTTCCCGCACCAGGATTTTTAACCCGTTATCCAGGGTGAATTCGTGAACCGGCGGCGCGGCGAAGGTCGCGGGGGCGAGCATCAGCCACAGGATGGCGATGAAAATTCGACTGCTTGGCATAAGATCTCCGGGTTCGAGGGTCCAGGATTGAATTCCGGAGATTGGGCAGTCGGCGGGCCGAAGGGTTCAGCCACGGGATCGGTGCCGTTATCGAGGAGATCCCGGCTTGGTGGGTGTGGAAAGTCATTCAGAGGCGATTCTTACAGCATTCGGCGAGCAATCGATTGAAAAACAACCTTAGCCCTCTCTCCCACAGGTGGGAGAGAGGGTTTGGTGCGGCCGCTCAGCGATGTTCGAAGGTAATCATGTTAATGCAGTCGGCACACAAATTATCCAGATTCTGCACCGGCATGGTGAAAGACTCCGTTGCTGTCCAAGGTACGGACGTCGTTTTCTTTTGGGGGTCGTCCACGATTCCCGCCAAGCCGCGGGTTCGGAAATTGGTGTTCATGGCGGTTTGCAAGCTGCTCGCTTTCCCTCCATCCCGAGACAGCCGGGCGTTGATGAGCGCCTCGTATTGTTGTTCCAACCCATGGTTGGGTTCGCGGAACGCCAGAAAAACGATGGTTTCCGAACCGACGGTATCATCGAGCTTGAAGGATTTATCCTTGGCGGGTAGGTGATAAGTGACCCCTCCTTTGACGGGATTGAGGTTGTCGACCCTGACGCCTCCAAAACTGGTCATCGGGAAAAGCTGGTAAATCGCCTTGCTGCTATCCACTTGGAAGATATAAACGTAACTGTCTTCCGCTGGGGTGAATTGAATTTTGTAATGGTCGCCGGAATTCAGCACGCTGCCTTCGACCAATGACTTGAGGGGACCCCGACCGCCGGGACGGTAGACGTAATTCACCTTGAAGCTGAGCGGTTTGGCGCTGGCGGGCGACGACGGTAAGGATGCGGGTTGTGGGGCGACACCTCCCGGTTCCGGAGCGACTCGAACCGTTCCACCCGGCCCGCGGGTCGTGAGGTCGGAGTCGGATGAAGGATCGGCCGCGCCGCCGATGCTGGTGGTTCCGAAAAGCACACCGCCGAGCAAGGCAACCGGTAAATGATGATACCAACGAGTGTTATAGCTCATGGGTTCCTCTCGCGTTATGTTTGAAGTTCAAAACGGGCAAGGCGCCCGCTTGGGTTTTGCGCAGGCTCTCGGTCAATCGCGCTTGTAACTCCGGTAATCTTGATGGGTCTTGCGCGTCGCGTGCTTCGGCGAGAGCCGCATACTGACTTTCCAAGCTGACATCGCGCTCTCGAAAAGTCAGCACGTGGATTTGCTCGTGGCCGACTTGTTCGTCCAGTAGAAAAGCCTCCTCTTCGGAGGGGGCAAAGTAGGTCACACCGGCACGTACCGGATTTATGTTGAGAGTTTGTGGGGTTTGCGTGCCTTCAAATGGGAATAAACGGTAAATCGCTCCACTGCTGTCGATTTGGAAAATGTAGACATAGCCATCCTGTTCTGGGGTAAAGCGAATCCGGTAATGATCACCAGAACGGAGTACGCCATCATTCAGTAGTGGCCGAAAATTAAGCTGATCAGAAGGTCGATAGGAGTAGGAAATCTCAATGGAAATAGCGTGATCTGGCAAGCGATCCCAAGAAAAATACCCGATCCCGGCCAGCAAAATAACGACTAATAATAGCATGGTGCCCAAGAAGTTCTTTTTAAACCCACGCTTAACTTTCTTTTTGGCTTTTTCCGGAGGTAAAATAACTGTTTTAGCATCATCTTCTTGCTGGTCGCCAATTCTGTCGATGGCGTCAATCAATTGCTCGGCAGTGTTAAAACGTTCATTCGGATTACGGGCCAGCAATTTATCCAGGATGTCCTGGTATCGACTCAGTTTCGCTGGCAATCGTTCAATAAATCCCTCCAAGGTGCGATCAGGTCGGAATCCGGCCAGCATTTCAAAAAACAGCAATCCCAGAGAATACAGGTCGCTCCGGCCATCGAGCGTCTTTCCTTGAGCCTGTTCCGGACTCATGTAAAGAACGGTGCCCACCGCCAAACCCGTCGCGGTCAGATGGACGCTGTCTTCGTAAGCCTTGGCGATTCCGAAGTCGGAAAGCACCGCGTTATGGTCGTCGCGGAAGAGAATATTCGCGGGTTTGACATCCCGATGAATGAAACCCTGACGATGGGCGTAACCCAAGGCACTGGCAAGTTGGCGCAGGATATCGACTGCTTGCTCTGGAGCCAAACCTTTTTGAATACGATCTTTCAAGGTGCCGCCTTCGATATACTCCATGACCATGTAGTATTGGTTCAAACACTCGCCGATATCGTGAATGGTTACGATGTGCGGATGCCGTAGTTGCGCGATGATTTTGCCTTCCTTGATAAAGCGTTGGCGGAAGGTGGGGTCGATACTGAGAGAAGGTGCTATTACCTTGATGGCGACGAGTCGCTCGAGCGCTTCCTGAGTCGCTAAATACACTTGTCCCATGGCGCCTCTGTTAATCAGTTTTTCAACCTTATAGCCGGGAATTACGGGTGCCGTATCGATGATCTTGATGTCGTCTATGTCGAGATCGCTGAGATCAATTTCTTTCTGACTGTCATCAGACTTATTATAAGGGTACGACATAAATATCACCATTCAAATAGCAATAGGCGCTATTTTTACAAATAAAAACGTTTGAATCCGAGTTGCCGTTTAATCCCCTCACCAAAAACGGATGAGGGGATGAAACATGATTGCCCGCTAAAACTCCCAGCGCAATTGCGTCGATATGGAATGCTGCTCCAAGTGGTCGTAATCGAATAGAGTCCGGTATTGGATCAGCACGGACGGTCCGTGATCGAACCGAGCCATGAGGCCCAGGCCGAGCCGGAAGTAATTTTTGTCCACGGGGTCCGCGAGCAACTGGAAGCGGTTATCGGGGACGAGCGCACCCTCGACGAAGCGCCCCGAGACGGTGCGGTTGTTATCGTCGAACTCATGAAGCCAACTGAATTCTACCTGTGGTTGCAATAGGCCCCAAGATTGGTCGATCAGATAGCTGGCGCGTCCGCCCAAGCTGAAGACCAGCGATTGCAGGTTCTGTTGGTCGATGGCCATCGCCCAAGCCGAACCCGGGTTATTGTTGGCAGCCCGTTCCTGGAAGCTATCCGCCTGTACGTCGAGATAACTCAGGCGAACATCGGGACCGAAGGTCAGATTGCCGCGGGTGAATTCGTACCCGGCGCCCAGTTCGGCGAAAAATTGCCGGCCGTTAAAGCTGCTATCAAACTGTTGGTTGACCTCGGTGTCCCGCAACTGGTAGGCCAAGTTGCGCCGCTGGTCGTAATCGTTTCGGCCATAATTGATCATGCCTTCAACGTAGATCCGGTCGGAGGGGTAATAAGTACCGTACAAGGTCAGGCCATAACCACGGGTATCCAGATAGCCGCCTTGGTGATCGATATCCGTATCGATCACGGTATAGGAGAGGGCGGCTCCCAGGATCAGTTGGTCGCTGAATCGATAATCGGCGCCCAACATCAAATCGAGGGTGTTGAACTTGAAGCCCGCCTGATTCGCGGTTTCGTCCCGGTCGCCGAAATTGATCGTGCCGCTGGCGAACACGCCGAACGGCCCCAGATCGATCGTCTCGACCTCGGCGCTGGGACCGCCGCCCCCTCCCGTGCTGGCCAGCAGGTAGCGTAAATCCTGTCCGGACAGCGTCCAGCCGCCGCGCTGGATATTCAACCGGTCCAGATTGATGCCCATGACGCCGGAACGCAATGAGATCATGCGCGAGCGGACGCCCAGCATTTGAGACTGCGCGCTGGTCAGCGCCGTATCGGTGGCGGCGCCCAGGCTTTTGGGGGTAATTTGTTCCAG
>JAWOHQ010000046.1:0-6930 GCA_046485105.1 Candidatus Competibacteraceae bacterium
CTAAAATATATCGATTATCCTTAATTAATGGAGAAAAGGAAATGGTATCCCAAAAATTAAAATGATCTCCTGTTTTTATTACAAAATACAAACCTGCTTTTCCAGTAAAGCGCCCGGTTGTTTTTGGCCATGGTGCTGACCATCTCCGCCGGCGATCTGCTCGGGAATCAACTCAAGAGAGGGTTCGCCGAGCAGCGTCCGTGTTATGTGATGCACGAACAAATGCGTAACGTCGGCAGCGCCGAACCGCGTCAGTGCGCACCTTATACGACCGGTATGCCGTCGAATCATGCCCTCAATTTTTTTGCTGCCGCGACGTTCATCGCCTTGGCGACGCCTTGGCGTGGCTGGCATTTACTCCTGTTCGCCGTCGCCGTACTGGTCGGCTTGTCGCGGATTTATCTGGGCAAGCATTTTCCCAGCCAAGTGCTGGCTGGCGCGCTGATCGGCGCGACGGTCGGCTGGTTGGGCGCGTGGCTGGCGCTCCGCTACCGCGCCGTGCTCGGATTGCCTTGGGCGACTCCAACCGCTACCGCTCATCCTTCATCCTTCATCCTTCATCCTTTATCCTTCTTCTCTCGCGCCCCCTCCACCACCAAGGCCATGAACCCGGACCCTCATCCTACCGTTCCACCAGAGCAACCCGCCGCTCCGCCGCCGCATCGCCTCTCGCTGGTGGCGCCGCTCTACAACGAACGCGAGAACGTCGCGCCGCTGCTGGCCGGGATTCACGAGGCGTTGGCCGACTATCCCCATCCGTGGGAACTGATCGTGGTGGATGACGGCAGCAGCGATGGCGCCGCCGAACAACTAACCGCCGAAGCCGGCCGTTATGGCGACCACGTGCGGGTGCTGACCCTGCAACGGAATTTCGGGCAGACCGCCGCCATGCAGGCCGGCATCGACGCCGCCCGCGGCGACGTGATCGCCACGCTGGACGGCGATTTGCAGAACGATCCAGCCGATATTCCCCGGCTGGTCGCGCAATTACTGGCCGACAATCTCGACCTGGTGGTCGGTTGGCGGCAGGATCGCCAGGATAACCTCTGGCTGCGCACCATCCCTTCGCGCATCGCCAACCGGCTGATCGGCAATATCACCGGGGTGCGGTTGCACGACTACGGATGCAGTCTCAAGGTCTACCGCGCCTCCGTCATCAAGGAGGTGCGGCTGTACGGCGAGATGCACCGCTTTATTCCAGCGTGGGTATCGGTGCGGACCGCGCCCCAACGCATCCGGGAGGCGGTGGTGAACCACCGCGCCCGCCTGCACGGCGAATCCAAATACGGTCTCGGCCGCACCTTCCGGGTTCTGGTGGATCTGCTGTCGGTCTATTTCTTCCTGCGCTTTTTATCCCGACCGGGGCATTTCTTCGGCCGGATCGGCTTGGCCAGCGGGGGCTTGGGCGTGTTGGTGCTGGGCTATCTGTTCGCCCAAAAACTGTTTCTCGGCGCCCATATTGGTACCCGACCGTTGCTGCTGGTCGGAGTGCTGCTGGTCTTGATGGCGGTGCAGTTTCTCACCACCGGCGTGCTGAGCGAGCTCATTACCCGGATTTATTTCGCTTCCAGCGCCAGCCGGCCTTATGTGGTCCGCGCCGATGGTTCGGCGCCGGTAACGGACGAAGCCGGCTGGCGGACGCCGCATGGTTGAATCCCGCGTCGCATCCTCGTCCGCCGAGACCTCGACCCGCCGCGATGTCGTTCTGCTGGCGGGTTTGCTGCTGTTGTTGCCGCCGCTGCGTGGGGTCATTGCCACAGTCGGCGGTTTCGATCTGCATTTCGATGAAGCCCAGTATTGGGAATGGTCGCAACACCTGGACTGGAGTTATTACTCCAAAGGTCCGCTGGTCGCCTGGCTGATCGCGGCGAGCACCGGGCTGTTCGGCCACGGGGACTGGCAGGTGCGGCTGTTCGCCTGGCTGGCTTACAGCGGATTCCTGCTCGTGCTGTTCGTCTTCGCCTATCAGTTTTGGCGGAACCGGCGGGCCGGTTGGTGGGCGGTGGCGCTGGGCTTGACCACGCCTTTGTATTTCCCGCTCGGTCAGGTGATGACTACCGACGTGTTTCTGTTCCTGTGTTGGACCTGGGCGCTGTGGGCCGCCTGGCGGGCGCTCTATCGGGACCAGCCGCTCGCCTGGCTGGAACTGGGCTTGGCGGTAGGGCTGGGCGGCCTGGCCAAACCGAGTATCGCCATGCTGCCGTTTTTTCTGGGACTCGGCCTGCTGGCGACCGCGCGAGGCCGCCAGGCATTGCGCCGCTGGCCGCCGTGGGGCGGCGCGTTGCTGGCGCTGCTGGTGGTGAGTCCGGTGCTGCTGTGGAACGCCGGCAACGACTGGGTCATGCTCCGGCACAGTCAGGGCCACGTGCTGGGGGTGGCCGAGGAGGGCGGCTGGCGCTCCAACCTGGGCAACCTCCTGGAATTCCTGGGCGGGCAATTTCTGGCGCTGTCGCCGCTGGTGGCCGTGGCGCTGGCGCGCGAACTGGGGCGTCCGCCGCGTCCGGCGGAGCAGCGGCTGTTATGGGGTCTGTCGCTGGCGGTGTTGGCGTTTTTTCTGGCCAAGGCCACCTTCAGAAAGGTGCAACTGAACTGGCCCGCGCCGGCCTATATCGGTCTGCTGGTGCTGTTCGCCGGTCGCATCGACGCCCTGACTACGGGCTGGCGGCGGCTGGTGATTGCGGGCATGGCCAGTTCCGTGGCGCTGGTGACGGTCGCCCTGTTCCCGATGCTGGCCGGATTATCGCCGGCCCAGGCCCCGTTTAAGGAGTTGCGGCTCTGGCAGGAACCGGTCGCGTTGCTGGCCCGGCAGGCGGGTGCGGTTCAATTTTTGCTGGTCCCCAGCTACCATCTGGCGGGGAGGGTGGCGTTCTACTGGCCGGAGCGGTTGCCGGTCTACCCGGTCGCCGCGGATCGCCGTTTCAGCCAACACGATTTCTGGCCGGGTCTCGACCGCGAGATGGGCCGCGACGCCGTTTATCTGGCGACCGGCGCCCAACTACCGGAGCGGATCAGCGCCACCTTCGCCGACTGTCGGGCGCTGTCGCCGGTTCCGGCCGTCACCGGAGATGGCCGCACGCTGCGGACTCTGTATGGCTGGCGTTGCGAGGATTTCCGGTACGCAGCTTGGCCGCCCCCGGTCACTTATTAACCGCGGCGACCGTTCGCTCCTCCCGCCAAACCGAACAATCGCCCTTTATCGATTCAGGAGTTTTTTTGTCATGTCCGAAACCACTAACTGCATCTTCTGCAAGATCGTCCGGGGTGAAATTCCGGCCATCAAGGTTCACGAGGACGACCACACGCTGAGCTTCATGGATATCCAGCCCGCCAGTCCGGGGCATCTGCTGGTGATTTCCAGAACCCACGCCGCCAATTTGCTGGACATCGCCGCAGCCGATCTGTCGGCCGTGACTCTGGCCACCCAGCGTCTGGCCCGCGCGGTGTGGAAGGCGCTGGAGCCGGATGGCGTGCGCATCAATCAGTTCAACGGCGCCGCCGCCGGCCAGAGCGTGTTTCATTACCATGTTCACATCATTCCGGTTTGGGAAGGGCAACGGATCGGCAGTCACGGCCGCGCGCCCGCCAATCCCGAGGAATTGAAGGCGCTGGCTGAAAAAATTCGCCAGGCGAGGATTTGAGCGATGCCGTCACCCAAACCCGACCCCAAATCCCCCGACCGTGCGCCGGGACTATTCGACATTCTTTTCAGCGTGCTGGCCGGGTTTTTCGGCGTGCAGAGCGAACGCAACCGCGCGCGGGATTTCCAGCACGGCCGACCCATTCATTACATCCTGGTGGGCCTGGCGCTGACGCTGCTGCTGATTCTGGCGGTGCTGGTTGCGGTGAAACTGGCGTTGCGCTCGGCGGGCGTCTAGGCTGATTGTTTCAATCGTTCATGATCGGTCGCCACGGAGATTCGACGATGAGCCGCATCACCCTGACGGGAGAACTGGAAAACGAGTACCGGCGCCTGTTCGCCACTTGCATCATCCGCGAGGAGTGGGCCGCCGAGGTGGATGAACGCATTGACGCCATTCTGGCGGACCGCGACCGTTACCAGGCGGTCGGCGAACGGGTACGGGCGCCCTGGTTCGTGGTGGCGGTGGTGCATGAGGTCGATACCGATCATGATTTCACCGTGCATTTGCATAACGGCGATCCATTGACCGAACGCACCCAACATGTGCCCGAGGGCCGGCCGCTCGTTGGGGAGCCGCCGTTCCGGTGGGAGGACAGCGCCGCCGACGCCCTGAGCCTGGACTATTTCGATCAGTGGTCGGATTGGAGCATCGCCGGTACGCTGTTCAAACTGGAAGGACGCGGCGGTTGGGGTTACCGGCTTCAACATCCTGAGGCGCCTTCGCCCTATTTGTGGAGCTATTCGCTGCATTACCGCCAAGGCAAGTATGTGACCGATGAGACTTGGAACGAGACCGCGGTCGCCCGAGGTTGCGGGACGTCGGTGTTGCTACGGCGCATGGCGGAGCGCGAGTTAATCCAATTTCCCGATGTCAGCGATCTGCCGGTCTGGCCGTTGCTGTGCTATGCCGAGACGCAAAGTTCACCCTGGGTGACCGCGTTGCAGCGAATTCTGAACACACTGCCCGGAATTTTCGTCAAGGTGGACGGCCGGGCCGGGCCGAAGACGTCGGAGGCCTTTCACCGGGTGACCGGCCGCTACCTCCTCGGCGACCGGCGCGCGGCGGACCAGGAGTAGCGACCGGACAAAAACCCCGCAAACCTTTACCTCTTGGCAAGCGCCGCGTTTGGAACTATTCTACCCGCAAATAGTACTAATCCTGTACTGATTAAATGCCTCACGCGGAGCGCCCATGATCCGAATCACTCGGGAAGCCGATTACGGCATCGTCCTGATGACCTGCCTGGCCCAAGCCGAGGGTCAACCGCGCAGCGCCGCCGCCCTGGCCCAACAGCGCCAACTGCCCTTGCCGATGGTGAGCAAAATTCTCAAGAGCCTGACGCGGGCCGGACTTTTGCTCTCACAACGCGGCGCGCAGGGGGGCTACAGCCTGGCGCGGTCGGCGACCGAGATTTCGGCGGCCGACATCGTCGGCGCGCTGGAAGGCCCCATCGCCATCACCGAATGCAGCACCGGTGACCACGACGGTTGCTCGCGGCTGGAACATTGCGAAGTCAGCGGTCACTGGAGCCGTATCAACCAGGCCATTCACACCGCGCTGCAAAGCATCAGCTTGCAGGAAATGAGCCGACCCGACCCGCCCAAGCCGGTGCGCTTCCATGCACCGAATCGAGCCACGGTCCTCCACGCCGCCGGCCATTCCCTTTGAATCGCCCAATTCCGCAACAGGACTCCCAAGCCATGACCGACAGCACTTCCACTCTCGAACGTCTCGCCGCCAGCGATTACAAATACGGTTTCGTGACCGACATCGAACAGGACAGCGTGCCGCCCGGTCTGGACGAGGACGTCATCCGGCTGATCTCGGCCAAGAAGCAGGAACCGGACTGGCTGTTGGAGTGGCGGCTGCAAGCCTATCGCCACTGGCTCACCATGAAGCAGCCAGAATGGGCGCGCGTCCATTATCCGCCCATCGACTATCAGGCGCTTTCTTACTACTCGGCGCCCAAGCAGAAGGGCGACGGGCCTAAGAGTCTGGACGAGATCGATCCGGAGTTGCGCCGCACTTACGAAAAGCTCGGCATCCCGCTGGCGGAACAGGCCATTCTGGCCGGCGTGGCGGTGGACGCAGTGTTCGACTCGGTGTCGGTGGCGACCAGCTACAAAGGCCGCCTGGCGGAACAGGGCATCGTGTTCTGCTCGTTCTCCGAAGCGGTGCGCGAGCATCCCGAACTGGTGCGCCAGTATCTGGGTTCCGTGGTCCCCTATCGCGACAACTACTACGCCACCCTGAATTCAGCGGTGTTCTCCGACGGCTCTTTCGTCTACATCCCGCCGGGGGTGCGCTGCCCGATGGAGTTGTCCACCTATTTCCGCATCAACGCCAGCAATACCGGGCAATTCGAGCGGACGCTGATCATCGCCGATGAAGGCGCCTACGTTTCCTACCTGGAAGGCTGCACCGCGCCGATGCGCGACGAAAATCAGCTACACGCGGCGGTCGTGGAGTTGGTGGCGCTGGACAACGCCACGATCAAATATTCCACGGTGCAGAACTGGTATCCGGGCGACGCCGAGGGCCGGGGCGGCATCTACAACTTCGTGACCAAGCGCGGGCTATGCAAGGGTCGCGATTCGAAGATTTCCTGGACCCAAGTCGAGACTGGTTCGGCCATCACCTGGAAATACCCCAGTTGCGTGCTGCGCGGCGATAACTCGGTGGGTGAGTTCTACTCCGTCGCCCTGACCCGTGATTACCAGCAGGCCGACACCGGCACCAAGATGATCCACATCGGCAAGAACACGCGCAGCACCATCGTCTCCAAGGGGATTTCCGCCGGTCACGGCCAGAACGCCTACCGGGGGCTGGTCAAGGTGCTGCCGACCGCCGAGAACGCCCGCAATTACTCGCAGTGCGACTCGCTGCTGATGGGCGATCAGTGCGGCGCGCACACCTTTCCGTACCTCCAGATTCAGAACCCGACCGCTCAGGTGGAGCACGAAGCCAGCACCTCCAAAATCAGCGAGGACCAGATTTTCTACTGCCAGCAGCGCGGCATCAGCACCGAGGACGCCGTCAGCCTGATCGTCAATGGCTTTTGCAAAGAGGTGTTCAAGGAGCTGCCCATGGAATTCGCTGTGGAAGCGCAGAAACTGATCGAGTTGAAGCTGGAAGGCAGCGTTGGGTAAATCGAGGTTAAAGGCTACCGGCCAAAGGCTAAAGGAAATCACGCATCATGTTGGAAATTCGCAACTTGCACGTCACCGTCGAGGATCGGGAGATTCTCCAGGGCATCGACCTCACCATTCGTCCTGGTGAGACCCACGCC